>CAZFKF010000436.1:0-5127 GCA_964518805.1 uncultured Planctomycetaceae bacterium
CGCCACCAGAGTTATATTTTCTACGTGCTGTTTATCGCCTCGTTCCTGCTTTTCGGCGGGGCTTTGATCGCATGCGTGCTGGGCTACTTGCCGATCCAGTTGGCGACGATCTTCGGGGTCGCCTACACGGTTTCGCTCGTGCTCTTGATCCCCGCGATCCTGGCTCCGGTGACGCGATGGATTGTTCGGGCTCTCCGGCCGCTTCTGGGCACGTCGGGCCAGTTGGCCCAGCGGCAGATCATCCGCCGGCGCACGCGGTCCACGCTCACCGTCGGCGTGCTCTATGTCGGCCTGAGCGCCGGCTTGGGGCTGGGCACGGCAATCCTCAACAACGTCGAAGACGTGCGCAACTGGCAGTCGCGCACATTCGTCGGCGACTTCTTCATCCGCGCCTTGCAGACGAACCTGGCCACGAACGAATCGGCCCCCATGCCCGAGTCGCTCAAGGCCGACCTGGCGGCCATCGACGGGGTTGGTTCGGTCGAGGCGATCCGTTTCCTCCAGGACGTCACGGCGGCGGGCCAGTCGGTCAACGCCGTGCTTCGCGACTACGAGGATCAGGATCCGAAGAACCTGCTGTTGGACCTGAAGGCCGGCGATCCGACGCAGGTCCGTCAGCGGTTGCTGGCCGGCGAAGTGGTGATCGGCACCGTGTTGGCCCATCGCGCCGGCATCAAGCTCGGCGAGAAGATCATGCTTCAGACCCGGCAAGGTCCCAAGTATCTGCCGGTGGCTGGCATCACCAACGACTACATATCGGGTGGACTCGTGGTGCACATGGAGCGGAACTACGGAAAGAAGCTGCTGGCTGCCGAGGGGGCCGACATCTTCATTGTCCGCGCACCGCCCGAAGCGCTGGCCCGGGTCCAGCCCCAATTGAAATCGATCTGCGAGACCAATAGTCTGCTGCTTCATTCCTTCGCCGATCTTCGGCGGCGGCTCGACAACATTACCAACGGGGTTGTCGCGGGTCTGTGGGGAATCATGACCCTGGGGCTCGTGGTGGCGGCGTTTGCCGTGGCCAACACGTTGACCATGAACGTGCTGGAGCAGACCCGCGAAATCGCCATGCTCCGCGTCGTGGCCATGACCCGCAGCCAGGTCCGCAAGACGATCCTCGCCCAGGCCACCATCCTGGGCGTGTTCGGCGTGACGCTGGGCGTGATCGCCGGGGTGGTTTCCGCCTATACGACGAACCTCTGCACTCCGGCCGTGACCGGCCGGCCGATCAACTTCGTGCTCAGTCCCGGGCTGTTGATCGGCACGTACGCTGTGGCGATCGTCATTATCCTGCTGGCCGCTTGGCTCCCGGCCCGCCGCGCCATGCGACTGAATCTGCTCATCGCGCTGCAGTACGAATAACCGTAGGCGGGGTCTCTGACCCGACCCTGAAGAGCCCGAATTCTCGCGCCGCGACTCAACACTCCCGGTGCCGGATGATCGCTCCTTGGTCGGCCGACTCGGCTAGCCGCGAGTAGACGGCCAGGTAGCCGCTGGTGAATCGCAGCGGCGGACGTTGCCAGGTGGTCAGGCGTTTCTGGATCTCCTTGTCGCTCACATCGAGGTTCAGGCGGCGGTTGGGAATGTCGATCGTGATCGCGTCGCCGTCGCGGACCGCAGCCAAGGGTCCGCCTTCGGCCGCTTCGGGCGAGACGTGTCCCACGAAGCAGCCCTTGTTCGTGCCCGAAAATCGTCCGTCGGTGACCACGGCGGTGCTCAACGCCAATCCGCGGCCGTAGAGCAGTTTCATCGAGGTATACATTTCGCGCATGCCGGGCCCGCCCTTGGGGCCTTCGTAGCGGATGACCACGACCTCGCCCGATTGGACCACCCCGTCCAGGATCGCGCGGTTGGCGGCTTCTTCACTGTCGAAGCAGCGAGCGCGGCCCGAGAAGACGTGCTGCTGCGGGTCGATCGCCGCCGGCTTGGTGACGGCCGTGCGCGGGGCCAGGTTGCCGCGGAGCACGGCCAGCCCGCCTTCCGCGCTCCACGGATCGGTGCGCGGGCGGATGATCCGCGGGTCGCCAATGAGGGCGTCGGCCACGTTGTCGGCCACGGTGCGGCGGGTCACGGTCATGGCGCCGGCGTGCAGCAAGGGGAGGATCTCGCGCATTACGGCCGGCACGCCGCCGGCGGCGTGGAAATCGGGCAGGTTGTACGCTGCGGCCGGGTTCATCTTGGCCACGTGGGGCGTGGTGCGCGACAACTCCTCGAGCACGTCCATGGTGATCTGGCCGCAGCCCGCCTCGTAGGCAATGGCCGGGATGTGCAAGGCCAGGTTCGTCGAGCCGCCGATCGCCGTGCCGAGGCGAAAGGCGTTTTCGATTCCCTGGCGGTTGATGATCTGCCGGGCGGTGATGCCGTAGCGGACCAACTCGACGATCTGCCGGCCCGACTCTTGGGCCGAACGCAGGCGCGCAGCGTGCGTGGCCGGGATCGTGCCCGAGCCCGGCAGGCACATCCCCATCGCTTCGGCCACGCAGCACATCGTGTTGGCCGTTCCCAGGAACGAGCAGGAACCGCAGGTGGGCGAGACGCGATCTTCGAGGCGGTGATACGCTTCGGCGTCGATCTTCCCGGCCTTGAGCATGCCCAGCCCCTCGGTCAGCGAGGTGATGTCCGAGGCCCGGCCGTCGAAATGGCAGCCCCCTTCCATGGGCCCGCCCACCACGACGATCGCCGGCACGTCGAGCCGCGCGGCGGCCATGAGCAGGCCGGGCACGATCTTGTCGCACGAGCCCAGCAGAACGACCGCGTCGAATTGGTGCGCCTGGACCATCATTTCGACGTCGTTGGCGATCAGTTCCCGGGTGGGCAGGATGTAGTGCATTCCCACGTGGCTTTGCGCGATGCCGTCGCAGGCGGCGATGAGCCCGAATTCCACGGGCGTGCCGCCGGCTTGCAGCACGCCTTGCTTGACGTATTCGGACACGAGTTGGAGGTTGTAGTGGCCGGGCACCACGCGATTCCACGAGTTGGCGATGGCGATCAGGGGCCGCCCCAGATCGTAGTCGCTGTAGCCCATCGACTTATAGATCGCCCGCTGGATCGACCACTCGGGGCCGTTCAGGATCTTGTCGCTGCGGAGATTGTCTTGCGGTTGCTTCATGGCGTATCGTCTTCCTTTCGGTTCATCCGACTGAAGGGTGCGCAGACGCAAGCGGTTACCTCAAACGCGGCTGCGCCGCAGGATTCTCTGAGGCATCAGTCCGGCGTCCGATGGGACTCAATACAACGGCCCCTGCTGACAAGAGACATCAGGGGCCTGACACGCCATGGACGCACCGCAGCCTGGATATCCCTTGTCAGGCTGCGTCGCAAGCAGAGCCTGACTCCGTTTCTCCAGGCAGGCCAAGTATACCCCCGCCAACGAATCATCGGCAAGTCCCATTGGATGGTGAGCCGGATGTGGCTCGATGCCCAGCTCGGCTATAATGAAGGCTTCGTTTGCCCCTTGCTGCCGAGTGAATCTCCCCGATGGCCAGAATGCCACAATGCACGGACGCGGACAACCCCTCTTCCTTGTTCCTGTGGGAGGCGCTCTCCCTGGGACACGACGCACGCCGCGCGGCGTCGCGCGATCTCGACCGTATCTTGCAGAAGCTTGACGAGGCCCATGATTCGGGGGCTTCGGGCGTTGTCGCGGGGGTCGAGGCGACGCGGGCGCAGGTCGAGTCGCTGTTGCTGCCGCTGGCCGTGGCCATCCAGGATCTGTCGCGCGCAAGACAGCAACGCGTGCTCGTCGGGGTAACCGGCGGGGCGGGTACGGGGAAGACCGTGCTCAGCGTCCTGCTCTGCCGCGTGCTGAACGCGCTCTCGGACCAGGACATCGCCGTTCCTCTCGCCATCGATGCGTATCACTTTCCCAACGCCTTCCTCGACGCGCAGGTCCGGATCGAACAAGGCGAAGCGGTTGCGCTCCGGAAAATCAAAGGCTTGCCTCCCACATTCGACGTCGAAGCCCTGGTCGCGGACCTGCGGCGCCTGCGTTCGTCCGAAGAGGGCGAGATCCGACTGCCGGTCTACGATCGCGGGCGTCACGATCCCGTGCCCGGTGCGCTGTGCGTGCGCCCGCAGCATCGCATCGTCGTCGTCGAGGGCCTGCACCTGCTGCGCCCGGAGCCGAGCTGGACGGAAATCCGCGACTGCCTCGACTTCCGCCTGCTGCTGGAACTGCCGTTGGAGACCTGTCGCCGCCGCGTGGTGGCCCGAAAGATCGCCGCGGGGCGTCCGCCTGCCGACGTGCACGCGCATTTCGAGCTTGTGGACCGCCCGACGCTCGAAGAATTGCGCGACCCTGCACAGCGTGCGCGGGCCGATCTCGTGATTGAATTGGAGGAAGCGGGCGAGGAAGGGACCGGCCTGCGGACTCGCCTCCGGGGCTGCGAACGGCACGAGCGCGCCGTCACGCCCGTCGAATTTCGCCCGATCCCGCCGGGGGCGGTTCAGTTGCTCGCCGTGGGACTGAACCCGGCACTGCAAAAGACGCTCGTCTTCGACCGCTGGGAGCGCGGCCAGGTCAACCGGGCCCGGCAGGTCCTCTGGTCGGTCGGCGGGAAGGGGCAGCAGTTCTCGCGGGCCGCGAGCCATCTGATCCCGGGGATGATCAGCCTCGCGCAGTTCCTCGGCGGCGCCAGCGGCGAGCGGCTCGGCCGCATGATCGCTCAGGCAGGCGTGAACCAGATCACGGTCGCCGTGGCCGGAGAGACCCGGTCGTGCATTACCGTGATTGACACGACCGCAGGCGAAGCCACAGAACTGGTCGAGCCTTCGGCGGCGATCCTGCCGGGCGAAGTCGAACAACTCTTGTCGCGCACGCTGCAAACCCTGGCCCTCGGCCGAACCTCCGGCCTGGCGCTTTGCGGCACCTATCCGCCAGGGGTCGACGAGGAGTTCTATGTAACGCTGGCCCGTTCCAAGGGGAAGTCGCTGCTGCTGCTCGACAGCTATCGCGAGATTGCCGCGGTTCTCGCGACGGGACAAGTTGACATCCTGAAGATCAACGCCCACGAATTGCGGAGTCTTGCGGCCGGTTGCCGCGACGGCCGGCGGCCGGCCGCTTCCGAGGCAGCGGAGTCGGTCCCCGAGATGGCCCTGGCCGTTTTCGGGGCGTACCCACTGCGTTGG
>CAZFKF010000437.1:0-5115 GCA_964518805.1 uncultured Planctomycetaceae bacterium
ATTCCTTCGTTCGTGAATTGGTACAAGGCGGCGGCTCCCGAAGCCGAGAAAGCTGCCCAGTATGCGGACTACTGCCGGATGCTGGAGCGCGAGAAGCTGGACGGCGTGTTCGTCACCACGCCGACGCACGCCCGTTCCCGGCCCGCGTTGCTGGCGCTTGCAGCGGGGATCGACGTCTATGCGGAGAAACCGTTTGCGCTGACCGCGCAAGAGGGCCAGGCCCTGGTCAAGGCGGTTCGAAAGCATCAACGGGTGTTCCAGGTCGGCACGCAGGCGCGTTCGCTTGCGATCAACCGTTGGGCGGTCGAGCAACTTCACAAGGGGGCGATCGGCACGATCTCCAAGGTGGAAGTTCCCAACTTCCTTTCTCCGCGAGACTACAAGACCCCGGCGGCGCTCAAACCGTGTCCCGCGGGGCTCGACTGGGATCGCTGGACCGACCAGGCCCCGCTCTACCCGTGCGACCCCGATCTCCTCGGCAGCACGGAAGCGTGGGGCCTCTATCGCGATTTCGACGGGGGCGGAAGCACCTGGGGAATGACGGGATTTGGGACCCACGCGTTCGATCAGATTCAATGGGCGCTCAACAAGGACAAGGAGCTTCCGGTGGAGATTGTCGCGACCGAAACCGACCATCCCAAGAATCGGAGCCCCTTCTCCATGAAATACGCCGACGGCGTCACGATCGTCATGCGCCGGGAGGATGAAGGAGGTCCCGCCTTCGGCGGCGTCTTCTTCGGCAGCAAAGGAAAGGCGGAGATCAATCGCAATCAATTCCGCACCAACCCGACGGAAATCGCCGCGCAAATGCCGAAGGATCTGAGCCCATCGGAAGCGGGGCACGTCAAGAACTGGCTCGATTGCGTGCGGAGCCGGAAGGACCCGATTGCCACCGTCGAAATCGCCCATCACCACACGTTCCTTTGCCATTTCGGGGTCATTGCCCGGGAGGTCAAACGCACGCTGAAATTCGACGCCGCGACGGAGCGGTTCATCGACGACAACGAAGCGAACAACCATCCCTCGATGCACCGCAACCGGCGCAAGGGCTACGAACTGCCAAGCGTTTAGACGAGTTTCGACCTTGCAGGCACGAGGGAATACGATGCAGCCAGCGGTAGACAGGTGGGGGGCGTTTTTTGGCGTTGCAGTCGTTGCGTCGGCGTTGGGGGCCGGCACCGCGGGAATCGCGCAGGGGCCAAGCACGGGCACGATCGCCCTGGAGACGGCCATCGATCAATATCGCTTCGATGCCGGCTCGGGACGGCTCGTTTCGCTCCGGGCCAAGCGGGCCCCCGACGTGGAACTGCTGGCCTCGTCGCCCGAGCATCCGGTCTTCGTCCTGAAGTATCTGGGCAACGACCGCCAGCCGCGGTGGTGCGACTCGCGCGGGGCCAAGCGCGTGTCGATCGCCGAGACCAGGCAGGGCGACGGCAAGCAACTCACCCTGTCGTTCGCCGGCGTGGCGGGGCTCGACCTGGACGTCACGTTGACGGTCCGCGCGGCGACGAGCGATCGCTTCAGTCGCTGGAACATCGCCGTGCGCAACGGTGCCGGCCTGCGGATCGTCGACGTGCAGTATCCCTTCGTCGTCGTGCCGTCGCGTCCGGACGCCGCGGTCCTCCTCCCGGCATTTGCGGGATGTCTGCGCACGGGGGCGATGCTCGACCATCTGGAGGTCGACGATCCGCGGACATGGCACCTGATCGACCACTATCCCGGAGCCATGTTCGCCCAGTTCCAGGCGTGGTATGCGCCCCAGGGCGGCATCTACATGGCCTGCGAAGACACCGAAGGCAACGTCAAGGTCCTCAAGACCGTGAGACGCACGCCGGGGATCCGGCTCGGAATCGCCCACGCCGGCGACTGGCCGGCCCAGGGCCAACGGACCCTGGAGTACGACGTCGTCCTCAGCAGCTTCCAGGGCGACTGGTACGACGCGGCCGATCTGTACCGCGATTGGAGCCTGCGGCAGAAATGGGCGACGCCACTCAGCAAACGCACCGACGTGGCCTCGTGGCTCTTCGATTCCCCGGCCTACATCACGGTTCGGCCGCAAGGATATCTGGACGACGGTCCGGCGCCGGCGGTCAAGGAATTCCTGCCGTACGAGAAGTGCATTCCGTTGCTGGAAGGCATCGCCCGCCGCATCGAGGCCCCGCTGACCGTCGTGCTCATGGGCTGGGAACACGGGGGTTCGTGGATCTACCCGCAGTGCTTCCCACCGATCGGCGGCGAGCAATCGATCGCGCGATTCACCGCCATGGCGCGGGAGCGCGGCTGGCACGTCGGCTCGTTCTGCAATGGCACGCGGTGGGTCACCAAGCACGTGTGCGGCTACGACGGGCAGAAGTACTTCGAGCAGAATCGCGGTCAGCGCACCGTGTGCCGCACCCAGGACGGCCAACTCTGGGGCGACGACTGGGGTTGGCGCTATAGCTATCTCTGCTGCATGGCGCAGCAAGACACCCAACGCATCGCCAACGACTTCGTCAAACGCCTGATCGGCTGGGGGATGGAATCGATCCAGTTCTTCGACCAGAACTGCAATGCCACGACCTTCCCCTGTTTTGCCGAGGACCACGGGCATCCCTCCGTCCCCGGAAAATGGATGGCCGGGGCCATGGCCGAGATGGCTCGCGCCTTCCGGCAGTCGGCTGCCGAGGCCCGCCAGCCGGGCGTGATCTACTCCGTCGAATCTCCGTGCAACGAGTATTGCCTGCCGCTGTTCCAGGAGTGCGACGTGCGAGTCAGCCCGCCGTCGAGCGGTGCCCCCGATTTCGCCCCCGTCTACCATTACCTGTTCCATGAGTGCATCGTCATGCAGGGGATGATGAGCACCGGGCCCGAACCGTACGCCCTGCCGATCCGCAACGCCTGGAACGGCGTGCTGGGCGAGATTCCCGGCGCCGTGATGACCGGCGACGGCACGCTCTTGAACCGCGAGACGTTCAACTGGGCTCTCTGGGAACCCAAGGTCGGCAACAACGACGACGCCCTGGAAATGATTCGCACCGTGACGGCCATGCGGCGGGGACCGGGCCGCGATT
The DNA here is from genome assembly GCA_964518805.1 of uncultured Planctomycetaceae bacterium. Classification (GTDB taxonomy): domain Bacteria; phylum Planctomycetota; class Planctomycetia; order Pirellulales; family Thermoguttaceae; genus CALFBP01. Next base: position 3,051 of record CAZFKF010000437.1, read on the forward strand.
TCCTCGTCTTCGGCCGCATGCAGCATCCCGCCCGCGTCTCGGGCATCGACGTCGTGAAGTGGCAGAAAGACGGCCGGGCGTACGCCGTTCCCACCGTGGCACACGCCGCGTGGCAAGCGCCCGACGGCCGGTACGGCATCGTCCTCGCCAATTGGACCACGGAAAGTCGCTCACTGACGATTTCCGAGAAGCGGTTGACCCATTCGGCCACCGTCCACTGGTGCGGGAAACGCTGTGGCCACTCGAATCTCGAAGCCCAAACCGGCGGCTTCCATATCACCGTGCCGCCGCTGGGCTGTACGCTCATCACTCCCCGCGGGCCGGCGCAATGAGGCACGCTTTGCGGCGTGCGTTGGATTGCCGGCCCCCCGCGCTATGCCGCACCGTTTGCCGAGGGCGTCTTCGCGGACTACGCGGCGCGCCGAGACTCGTCGCACCGCGGTCCGCCGAGCACGTGCCGGCCAGCGGCGCTACGGCCCGGCACCATATCCATGACGTGAACGAGCAAGCGACGGATTCCTTGCGGCCGTGACTTGTTCAGTCGCAGGCCGACAGCCAGGCGCCGGGACTGCATGGGTATGCTTAGAAAATCCAGGATCGCGTGTTGCCCTTTGGCTTCGTTGAGCGCAGCCGTCAGAAAGACACGGAATGCACTGGGGTGGCGCGCCTCCAACGTCGCCGCCTGCCGATAGTAGTCGTCCCAGTAGCGGCCGATGGCGGCGGCTTTGTCCGACTCCGCATACTTCGGAAAACAACGATCCCACGGAGTATGCTTCCAGCGCGCCCCGTCGTGCTCGATCCAGTGATTCTTGTGCAGCGTCTTCGTCAGGAAACTGGCGATCGTTTCTCCGCGATCTCGTTTCAGACAAATAAACCGTGCGGTTGGCTGCGCCGCCAGGATGTGCTCCACGTAGGGCAGGTAGTAGGACGCCACATCCCCAATCAGCCGCGCCTGTGGGCTGGAGTAGAACTCGTGGAGGACCTGATCGATCATGCCCTCGGCGCTATTCCACGTTATCGCCGGTCCACGCGACTCATGGGTGACGATCGCACCCTCCTGAGTGTTGAGCCAGGCCGCCAGAGACTGGGTTCCACAACGTCCGCTTCCCAGTCCAAACACGACTTGCACGATGCGTTTCACGGCAGCCTCTTGATGAGATCGCACTCAGCGGGCGCTCAAGTCTCGGTCCGCTTAATCAGCGCAGAAGGACCTCCTGCGAACGGCAGAGGACGAGGGGCAATCCGCCGCAAACGCCCCGTCGGCACATGCCGAGCCTGCGACGTCGCGATGTGATTGTGTAGACATTGTCGGGTATGGCTGCGCTGAAGATGAGTTTCATCCAAAGAAATCTCGCAACGGCCGGACTGTTGGCACGTCGGCGGTCACGAGGGAAAAGAACTGGCCAGCGGAAGATCGCAGCAAGACCGATCCTTGGCCGCCCAGTCGAGGTGAATGGCGATGAGACATCGAGGATTCCACAGGCCTTCGTCTCGTGCCGAGCCGAGAAGCACACCTCAGGCATGGAGATTGACAGCCACGGCGGTCCGGAGTGATCTGGAATCGCAGGGAAGACTTGGATACTATGGCGAACGGCCGCCAGACGCCCATCTCAATGATTCCAAAGGGCATGCCTGATATGCCAGCGGTGGCGGTCTGAACGTCGTCTCGATCTCACGAACCCCGCAGCCGAGCATTGGCGCCGAAATCAGTGATGAGAACCTGCCGAATTCTTCCGGACTTCCTGTCTCATGTAGTTATCCCATCTTTCTGCGGAGCTTTGGCCGTGGCCGTAGTCCTTGGCGGTTGCTTCCCGGCATTCGCCCGGGAGCGGGGGCGGGACCGAAATCGCCGCGACCCAAACAGCGACCGGCCGGCCAAGATGATCCCCGCCGGACCTCCTCAGGCCCCCATGGCCTCGGAGCCTGCCCCGAGTCCCCGGCCCATCCGGGATTCTGGGGCCACAGGCGAGGCCGCGGCAGGCGAGCCTTTGGCGCCCGGCCTGGTAGACCTTCTCTATCAGGAGACCGTCACCGCGCTACGGAGGCGCGGCATCGCGGGCGACTT
>CAZFKF010000438.1:0-5113 GCA_964518805.1 uncultured Planctomycetaceae bacterium
GTCAGCGCGTTGCACATCAACGACACCCTGCAAGAATGGCAGGCCGATCAGCGGGGACTCGCCGGCCCGTTCATGGACCTGACGATCACCATGCCGGAACTCGACGGCGCGATCGAGCCGATCGCCATCACGGCCCGCGTGCCGAACGAACGGAACATCCGCGTGCGTTCGCTCATTCCGGACCGTGCCCAGAAACGGATCGCGCTGGTGCTCAATTGGCTGAAGCTGCGGCGCAAGGCAAATTCGCAGAAACGCGTCGTGATCGTCTATTACAAGGGCCCCGGCCTGTCGGCCCTGGCCGCCGGCGGCTTGGAAGTCGGGCCGTCGCTGTTCAACACGCTCAAGCGGATGGAGGCCGAAGGCTACGATCTGGGCGGCAAACTGCCCAAGACCCCGGAAGCCCTGATGGAAATGATCCAAACCAAGGGGAAGACGCTGGGACAATGGGCGATCGGCTCCTACGAGAAATTCCTCGACGAGGCCCAGCCCGAGTTCGTGCCCGCCGCCGATTACGCGAAGTGGTTCCGGCAGGTCCTCTCCGAGAAGCGGCAGAAGGAGACGATCGACCTCTGGGGACCGATCCCGGGCAAGCAGATGGTCGCCGAGCGGGAGGGAAAGTCCTGCCTGGTCGTCAGCCGCATTCAATTGGGCAACGTGGTGATCATGCCGCAGCCGACCGTCGGAGGGGGCGGCAAGGCCAAGGACGACGTGTCGGCGATCCACGGTACCGACCAGGCGGCGCCCCATTTCTATTTGGGTGCGTACCTCTGGGCTCGCTTCGGCTTCAAGGCCGACGCCATCGTGCATTTCGGCACCCATGGCTCGCTGGAGTTCACCTACGGCAAGTCCTGCTGCCTGTCGCGAGACTGCTGGCCCGACATGCTCATCGGCGATGTGCCGCACGTCTACCCCTACGTCATCAACAACGTCGGCGAGGCCTTGCTGGCCAAGCGAAGGTCCAACGCGGTGATCGTCTCGCACCTGACACCGCCGTTCTGCGAATCGGGCCTATACGGCGACCTCGCCCGGCTAATGGACAAGATCCACGCGTGGGAGGAGGCTGCCGACCCGCAGCTCAAGCAGGAGACGTGCAAGACCATCACCGGCATGGTCCGGACGCTCGACTTGGCGGCCGATCTCCAGATCGCCAAGGAGGCCCTCGCCCTGCGGCTCATGACCGACGACGAGATCAAGCGTCTTCACGCCCATCTCCACGAACTGAAAGACGAGGGCATTACCGATGGCCTGCACGTCATCGGCCGGCCCTTCACCGACGACCAGATACGAAACACGGCGGCCTTGATGCTCAGCGACGGCGACCGCCAGACGGTGCTAACGGCCGCGGGGGCCCGCAAAGGACACGAAGCCGGTGAACGCGAAATCGTCCGCGAACTGGTTGACGGTGTGATTCGCGGCAAGATAACCCCGGAGCAGTTTTTCCCAAAGCATGAGCTTGCCGAGCTTCGCGAGTTGCAGATATCGCAGAAGTCGTCAACGGGCAGGCCGGGTGGAACGGCTCCGACTCGCGGCGGAATGGGAACGCGACGTAGGATGGCGGCCGGAGAAAGGCAGACACCAGGCGGGGCACTTCCACCTGGGGATGGCAAGGGGAAGCGACCGACGGATGCAATGAAGCCCAGATCATCCGGCACCCCAGGTAAGCCGCCGATGAAGACGACGCCCTCGCAGCCGAGTGCGCCGACTGTCGGGGCGGTCCAACGCGATACCGCTGCACAGCCCAAAGCCACCGCGCCGGCGTATCATGAGCCGTCGCCGACGCCCTCGCCAACTTCCGGTTTCTGGGGCGGCGACGCGGCGTCGCGGCCGAAAATCCGCGGCGACCAGCAACAGAGGCTGGCCTTCCTCGGTGTGCTCGACCAGATCGCACGCTACGGCGGCGGTCTCCGCAAGTCGACGTCCTTGGAACTGGACCGCTTCATCAACGCGCTGCGAGGCGGGTATATCCCCCCGTCGCCCGGCGGCGACCCGTTGATCAATCCCGAGTCGGTGCCCACAGGCAACAATCTCACCTCCATCAGCGCCGAATGCACGCCGACCGAAGAGGCATGGCGCGTGGGCCGGCGGCTGGCAGACGAACTGCTGGCGCAGCACAAGGCGAACACGGGAAACTACCCGCGCCGGGTCGCGTTTACGCTCTGGGGCGGGGAATTCATCCGCGGAAAGGGCACCACGATCGCCGAGATACTCTACCTGATCGGCGTCCGTCCGGTCTGGAACTCGCGAGGCAGCGTGAACGATGTTGAGGTCATCCCGTCCGAGGAACTCGGCCGGCCGCGAATCGATGTGCTCGTGCAGACGTCCGGGCAGTTCCGCGACGCGGCCGCCTCGCGGATCACTTTGATGGACAAGGCGGTTCAGATCGTCAGCGCCTTGGAGGACGAGGCGTCTCCGAACTTCGTTCGCGACGGCTCCGAGGGGACTGAAATGCAGCTCAAGAACCTCGGGTATTCGCCGAAGGAAGCCCGCGAGTTCGCCACCGCGCGGATCTTCGGCTCCGCCGAGAACCGCAGCTACGGGACCGGCATTATGGGCGTGGTCGAAAAAGGCGACACCTGGAAGGACGAGAAGCAGGTGGCCGATCGCTACGTGCAGAACATGGGCGGGATCTATCGCGACGGCGCCCATTGGGGTACTTACAAGAAGGGCCTGCTGGAGGCCCAGATGCAGGGCACCGAGATCGTCGTCCAGCCCCGCTCCTCGAACACCTGGGGCCCACTGAGCCTGGACCACGTGTACGAGTTCATGGGCGGCATGACGTTGGCCGTCCGCGTCAAGACCGGCGCCGACCCGGTGGGCTATTTCAGCGACCTCCGCGCCCGCGGACGGCCCAAGCTCACCACCGCCATAGGCGCGATCCGCGAGGAGGCCCGCACCACGGTCTGGAACCCCAAGTACCTCCAGGGACTCCAGCGCGAAGGTGCCTCGGCCGCCGGGTCGCTTACCGAAACGGTCCGCAACATGTACGGATGGACGGTGATGCAGCCGTCGACCATCACCCGGGAAATGTGGGACGAGAACTACCGCGTGTTCATCGAGGACAAACACTCCTTGGCCATGCGCCAATACTTCGAGCAGAAGAACCCCCACGCCCTTCAGGACATGGCCTCCGTGATGCTCGAAACAGCGCGCAAGGGCTATTGGAAGCCCTCTCCCGAAATGCTCCAGAAGCTGTCCCAACTGCACGCCGAACTGGTCACGAAGTTCGGTGCCGGTTGCTCCTACGAGACTTGCGGAAACAAGAAGCTCCAGGAGTTCGTCAGCGGGCAGCTCAGCGCCCCGGGCAGCCAGGTCGCCGCCGGCCTGCTGGCGTCCTATCAGGCGGGGCTGGCCGCCGCCTTGGAATCGTCGAAGCCCCTGCCCGAGGGGAAGGGGATCCAGCTTGAAGAGACGTTGAACAGACTCTCCGAAGCCGAAGTGCCCGCTGGACCGCGGGCCACGGTCGCGCTGGCCGGCTGCATCGTGGCATTCGTCCTGGTCATGCTGCTTGCGGGCCTCCGCAGGCGTCTTCTGGTTTCTGCAAAGTGAGTTCCAGGCGAGTCTGCCTCGTCTTTGTGCCCGCGGAACTCAACTAAGCCTGTGATTCCACGATGCAACCATCCGGCGGGGCCGCGATCGCTTCGTAAAGCACGAAGTGTTCACATTACAATTGGGCAGGCCACGAGGTACCATAGATCTCTAACCCCCAATCCGCATCGCGTCCGGGGTTCAAGCATTCCTCCAGATCATCATAGCTCACCGACACCCCCGGTCTTCTTGTTTCGTGGTATTGAACGGCGGGGATCATCGGCCCCTCTGCGGGAGGTCCTCGGCGGTGAAGCGGAATTTCCAAGCTCGTCCAAGCAGGTGGAAGTACTGAGATCACGATACCGCGGCGTTGAACGTGTCGTCGAACGGTGGAATTCTCGCACTCTTCTCTGGACACGAAGACTCTTCCGGCGGGTGGGTGTAGAATGAGGATTATGTGTGGGCGATTTACCCTTCGGGCCCCGGCCAGTGCGGTGGCCGAACAATTCGGGTTACTCGATGTGGAACCGCTGGAGCCACGGTTCAACATCGCGCCGACACAGGCCGTGGCTGCGGTCCGCCGCACGCATGAAAACGACGCCCCGGCCCGACAGTTGGTCTTTCTCAAATGGGGCCTCGTTCCCTCCTGGGCCAAGGATCCGAAGATCGGCAACAGCCTGATCAACGCCCGGGCCGAGTCAGTCGCCGACAAGCCGGCCTTCCGCACGGCCTTTCGTCGCCAGCGGTGCCTGATCCTGGCCGACGGGTTCTACGAATGGCAGCGCACGGGCGGGAAGAAGCAGCCCTACTTCATACGCCTCGCAGACGACCGACCGTTCGCGCTGGCGGGCCTCTGGGAATTCTGGGAATGGCCTAACCATAGCGCCCTGGAAACCTGCACGCTCATCACCATCGGCGCCAACGAGTTGATGGAGCCGATCCACAACCGGATGCCGGTGATCCTTTCTCCCGACGATTATGACCGCTGGCTCGACCCGGCGGTTCAGAAACCCGAGCAGCTTCGGCCGCTCTTGCGATCGTACCCGAGCGATGCAATGCTCGCTTACCCCGTAAGCACGCGCGTGAACAACCCGAGAAACGAGGACGCACGCTGTATTGCCCCGGCGGCATGACGAATCTCAATGCGTCGGACGCCCGCCGCTCCCGTCTCTCTGCCACCGGCCAAGTTTGACGATGTGGCGTTTCGGAAAATGATTGCCCTTTGGAAGGCTCTGCACTTTCTGAATTGCGGGATTACGTCAGGTGGCCAGTGCCATGAGACGTCGGGCCAGACTGGTTAGTTTTCGCATGGTAACGGGAATCAGAAAGGGGACCAGGGCGGAGGCTGAGCGGGCATGAAAAAGGGGACCACCGAAAGCGCATCCTATCTTTTCGTTTTGGGACTGATTTTCCGGAACGAAGAGAGAGGATCGGGAGTGTGTATTCGGTGGAATATTACGAATTGATTCGTCGCAAGCATTTTGTCGACGGGATGTCGTTGCGGGCGATCGCCAGGCAACTGGGCCATTCGAGGAAGTTTGTCAGGAAGGCGATCAGCCACCCGGTGCCGCCGGGGTATCGGTTGTCG
>CAZFKF010000439.1:0-5111 GCA_964518805.1 uncultured Planctomycetaceae bacterium
TACAACACGCCCATGATCTATTACCCGCTCCAGTGCCTGGTGAACGTGGGCATCCGCGACATCATGATCGTGACCGGCGGCGAGTTCGCGGGCGACTTCCTGAAGCTGCTGGGCAACGGCCGGGAGTTCGGGCTGGACGATCTGCACTACACCTACCAGGAGGGCGAAGGCGGCATCGCCGACGCGCTCCGCCTGGCCGAGCACTTCGCCGACGGCGACAAGATCGTGGTCGTGCTGGGCGACAACATCATTCAGAAGAACATCCGGGCCGCGGTCGGCGGCTTCTTTACCCAGCGAAAAGGGGCCAGGATCCTGCTCAAGCAGGTCGAAGACCCGCAGCGGTTCGGAGTGGCCGAGATCCAGGGCAACAGCATCGTCGGGATCGAGGAGAAACCGGCCAACCCGAAAACCAACTACGCCGTGGTGGGCATTTACATGTACGATGCGCAAGTCTTCGACATCGTCCGTACCCTCAAGCCCTCCGGACGGGGTGAACTGGAGATTACGGACGTCAACAACGCCTACATCCAGCAGGGAACGATGACCTACGAGATTCTTGACGGCTGGTGGACCGATGCGGGCACTTTCGAGTCGCTGCACCGTGCCGGCAACCTCGTCGCCGAGGGCGGAGCGAACTTGATCGACGACGAGTCCGGAGCAAGAACCCCGGTTGCGGAGACCCGGCCGTGAAACGCTATCTCGTCACCGGTGCGGCCGGTTTCATCGGCAGCAACTTCGTGCACCAACTCCTCGATGAGGACCCGGACGCGCAGGTGGTCGCCTATGATGCGCTCACCTATGCGGGAGACCTGGAGAATCTCGCGGACAGCCTCGAGCACAAACGGCTGACGTTCGTCCGGGGCGACATCTGCGATGCGCAGGCTCTGGACGCGGTGATGGCGGGCGGCGTGGAGGCGGTGGTGAACTTCGCCGCGGAGACCCACGTGGACCGCAGCATCATGGGTTCCGCCGAGTTCATCCGTACGAATGTCCAGGGCGTGCAGACGCTACTGGACGCGGCGCGGAGGCACAAGGCCGGGCTGTTCCTGCAGGTTTCGACCGACGAGGTATACGGCTCGCTGGGCCCGACCGGCAAATTCACCGAGCAGACGCCCTATTTCCCCAGGTCGCCGTACTCGGCCTCGAAAGCGGCCAGCGATCACTTTGTGCGGGCCTATCACCACACCTACGGTCTGCCGGTACTGATCACGAACTGCTCGAACAACTACGGCCCCTATCAGTTCCCCGAGAAACTCGTTCCCCTGATGGTTCTCAACGCTTTGGCCGGAAAACCCCTTCCGGTCTACGGTGACGGCCAGCAGGTCCGCGACTGGCTCTTCGTCGAGGATCACTGCCGGGCGATTCGCCGGGTCCTGGCCGGCGGAGTGCCTGGGGAGGGATACAACATCGGCGGCGATTGCGAGCGCGCCAACCTCGACGTGGTGAAGGCGATCTGTTCGACGGTGGATGCCCTGCAGCCCGGCCTTGCGCACGCACCCTGCTCGTCGCTGATCACCTCGGTCGCCGACCGGCCCGGCCACGACCGTCGCTACGCGATCGACGCCACGAAGATCCGCCAGCAACTCGGCTGGCGGCCGCAGGTGGATTTCGCGTCCGGGCTCCGGAAAACCGTGGAGTGGTACTTGGACCATCGCCCTTGGATCGACCGCGTTCTGTCGGGCAAGTACCGGCTCGAACGCTTGGGGCTGGGCGCCGGCGAAAAGGCATCTGTCGAATCCTGAGAACGAAAGGTGAAAGACCTGCATGTCTGCGCCGCAATGTTTTTCCAAGGGAATCATTCTGGCCGGTGGCTCCGGCACGCGGCTCCATCCCATCACCAGGGCCGTGAGCAAGCAACTGCTGCCGATCTACGACAAACCGATGGTCTACTACCCGCTTTCCACACTCATGCTTGCGGGTATCCGGCAGGTACTGCTGATTTCTACGCCGGAGGACATCGGCGTTTACGAACGGCTGCTCGGCGACGGATCTCACGTGGGGCTGGCCATCCAGTACATGGTGCAGCCCCGTCCCGAAGGGCTCGCCCAGGCATTTGTCCTCGGCCGGCAGTTCATTGCCCAAGACCCGGTGGCGTTGATCCTGGGAGACAACGTGTTCTTCGGGCAGGGCTTTCAGGGCATGCTCAAGCGGGCGGCAGCGCGTCCGGCTGGCGCCACCGTCTTCGTCTACCAGGTGAAAGACCCCCAACGCTACGGCGTTCTCGAATTGGACGAGTCTGGCAAGCCGGTTTCGCTCGTCGAGAAGCCCTCCGAACCCAAGTCCAATCTCGCGGTCACCGGACTCTACTTCTATGATAATCAAGTGGTCGAGATTGCCGCGGGACTGAAACCCTCGGCCCGCGGCGAGTTGGAGATCACCGACGTCAATCGCGCGTACCTTCAGAGCGGTCGGTTGCACGTCGAAGTGCTCGGCCGAGGTTTCGCCTGGCTGGATACCGGCACCCACGAGTCGCTCCTCCAGGCCGCCAATTTCGTGCAGACCATCGAACAGCGGCAGGGATTGAAGATCGCCTGCATCGAGGAAATCGCCTTGCGCAAAGGCTTCATCACGATGGATCAGTTCGAGCGACTCGCCCACTCGCACAAGAATGCCTACGGCGAATACCTCCTCGACCTGATTCCCAGGCTGAATGAGCGCCCGGGAGAGGTCTCCCGGCCGTAGCGTCACAAAGGAGCCAAAGGCCGCTTGGTGGGTCTCCCCGCGCGATGGCCGAATGGCAGCATTACCCCGTCCAGCAAACCGCCTGAAAGCGAACCGACGATGACGATCGAGAATACTGCGTTCCGTGAGGGCCCAATTGCCGGGATGGTCGTTCGGCCGCTACGGCGATACGAGGACGCTCGCGGATGGCTCGTGGAGTTGTATCGCGAGGACGAATTGGAGCCGGCGTCCCATCCCGTGATGGCCTATGTCAGCGAGACGCTGCCCGGCGTGGCTCGCGGGCCTCACGAACACCGCGAGCAGAGCGACTGCTTCGCATTCCTCGGTCCCGGACAGTTCAAGCTCTATCTTTGGGACATGCGGCCCGAGTCGCCGACGGCACGGCACCGGCAGGCGATCCTCGTCGGGGCGGAGAATCCATCGCTGGTCATCGTCCCGCCGGGCGTGGTGCACGCATACCGCAACGTAGGCCAGGTTCCTGGTTGGGTGTTCAATGCGCCCAACCGCCTCAACGCGGGCCCCGGGAAGCGCTCGTCGGTGGACGAGATTCGTCATGAAGACCTGCCCAACAGCCCCTTTGTAATGGATTGACGATGACGATTGCTGTCACCGGGTGCCGCGGTCAACTTGGAGCCGAACTGTGCCGTCAGTTTGGCCGGGAAGCGGTCGGGCTCGACCTGCCGGAGTTCGATCTGACGGACGAAGCGGGCGTCCTGGCATCGCTCCGGGCGATCCAACCGCGGGCCGTCGTGAATGCGGCGGCGTACACGCTCGTCGATCGGGCCGAGCAGGAGCCCGCCCTGTGCCGGGCGGTCAACGTCGCGGGAGTCGGTCATCTTGTGACGGCATGCCGGCAACTCGACTGCACGCTCGTTCAGGTGAGCACCGATTATGTGTTCGGGCAAGATCTCGGCAGGGCGACGCCTTATCGAGAAACCGACGCACCTGGCCCCCAGAGCGTCTACGCCGAAAGCAAGCTTCAAAGCGAGCGGGTGGCCTCAGACTGGACCAGGCACTTGATCGTGCGCACTTGCGGGCTCTACGGGCGATTGGCAGAGCGGTCGGCAGGGAATTTCGTCGAGACCATGTTGCGCCTGGCGGCGGCGGGCAAGCGACTGCGGGTCGTGAACGATCAGCGTTGCACGCCCACCTATGTCCCCCACCTGGTTCGCGCGATGCGGTATCTATTGGACGCCGGCGCCAGCGGAATCTATCACGTCACCAGCGACGGCGAGACCACCTGGTACGAATTCGCCCAAGAGATCTTTCGCCAAAGCGCAGTTTCCGTGCAGATGGAACCGATCCGATCGGCCGAATGGGGTGCGCCAGCCACTCGGCCGGCTTACAGTGTCCTGGATTGCTTGAAATACCGCAGTCTGCCCTCCGCTCCCCCCATGCCATGTTGGCAGGAAGCTCTGGCCGAATGCTTGCGCCAGCGATCGAACGCCTGCACGCAATGAAGCTGCCCGATATCGCAATAGCCCTGGCCGGTTCGAAGGCTGGGCTGCAGCCGTTCGTGGCGTTCGCCCGGCTACGGCCCACACCACGAGCGGAATTCCGTGAACCAGGAACCTTCGTTCAGCGAGCGGCTCGCTGCTTACGCCTGGCCAGGGCGCCTAATCCCACGATTCCGATGCTGGCCAGAGCGACGATTGAGGAAGGTTCCGGTGTTGGCCGTGAAGGGGCAGTCGGCGAGAGCCATTGGACAACCTGATCTTGATATCCGCTTGGCACACCGTAGCCGTCGGGAGCGGAAAGGGCAACGAGATTTGCCCTCTGGGAATAGCCACTGTAGTTGTTCCCGATCGCCGTCGCCAACTCTGTGAGATACGTGTTGGCGAGTCCCCTGACATCCGAACCTGAATACGTCCCAGAAGCCTTAAAAGAGCCGTTGTACAAATTCCAGGTGCTCGGATTCCAAGCTTCATAGATGATTTCCCAGAACGCAAGCTGAAGGGCCATAGTCTTGTTACTTGCGACGATGTACTCATTGCCGGTTCCGAGCACGTTCCCCCAAAGCCTGCTAATGGCCTCGGCCTTGTCAGGTCCCATGTGGAGACTCGAACCAGAGCCATAATCATTTGGAGCGTATTGCAGATACTCGACCTTAAACGGGTGCTGCGCGCTGTAAATGTACTCACTCAGGTCGATGCAAAATCCGGCCACAAGATTCTTGTCGTTGCCCTGAGAGTCCCCAACGTGCCGAAAACTGGTCAGAAAGTCGTTAGTTCCGCCACTTCCGTTTAGCCCCATAAGCCCGGCACCGACCGTGCCCGTTTTGGGCCCAGCGGTAATCGTATACGGGCTTTGATACGTCGCATAGCCCACGTCAAAAACAGTGCCGATCGTGGCCGCGAAAACGTCGGCCGTGAGTGCGATGGCAAACACGAATGCTCCGGCTAGGTTTCTGACAAACATGGTGTATTCCT
>CAZFKF010000440.1:0-5110 GCA_964518805.1 uncultured Planctomycetaceae bacterium
TCGCGATAATGATTGGGGTTGCCCAGGAGGACATCGTCGCGGGCGAGCAATCCGAAATCGACGCCCCAGGTGTCGACCCCCACCGAGACGATGGGGCCGCGTCCGCTCGCGGCCCGCAAGCCGTTCTTGACATGCGACCACAGGCCCAGCAGATCCCAGTGGAGGCTGCCCTGCACCTCGACCGGGCCATTCTCGAATCGGTAGAGCTCTTCCAGGGTCAGCCGCTTCCCGTCGAAACGCCCGACCACGTGCCGGCCGCTGGAAGCCCCGATGTCGACCGCAAGATATGCCTTTTCCGCCATGGTGCCTAAGCCTTTCGCCTCAAAAAGTGTCCAGTGAGTCGCCCGCGCTCAATAGTGGCCAATGGTGGCGATTGAGGTGCCGCCAGTCAAGTACCCGAAAGACCGATTCCCGCCCATGCCGGCGCTCCGCGCCCGCTGACCGAAGCCTCGACGCCTACACGCATTACGAGGGCGCAAACGACCACGGCTATGGGGGTAATCGGCACGTCTTACCTGCGGAAAGTACACGGACGACCGGTAGCTAAACACTCCGTATGGCTACAAGCCGGCGTTGAGAGTCCTTTGTAATCCCGGCGGACAGTTGGTCGAGTGAAGGAATTCTGCGCGCAAAGCCGATTCAGAGACTGTGAGTGTTGACTTTGTTTACAAACATTAGTAAGATTGAACCGCTTGAGCCTTTGGGTCTCAACCACGGCCACCAATGGGCGACTATGATGACCGCTGTGATTCAAGAAGTCAGACCAAAGATGACCGGTAGAATAATCAATGGGCGGCCCGACTTCCAAATGGGGCGAAAGGAGGGCCGGGCTCCTCGGGAGCATCCTGAGGCCCCCAGTCCGCCGGTTGAGCGTGGCGCCCCGCGAACCCCAACTCCGGAGGAGCTGGACTTTTTTCAGGAGCAGAGCCTTCGCCTGGAGGCCGCGACGCCGGAGGAGATCATTGCCTGGGCGGTCCAGGAGTACTACCCCCAGTTGACGATGGCTACGGCCTTTGGACCGGAAGGATGCGTCATCCTTTCGATGCTAGGCAAGATCGAGCCGCGAGTCCACGTCTTCAACCTGGATACCGGATATCAATTCAAAGAGACGTTGGAGTTGCGCGATCGAATTGCCCAGCGCTACGGAATCGAGGTCGTCCTGGAGCGGCCGGAACTTCCGGTCGAGGAGTACGAACGACAACATGGCGGCCCCGTGTACCTGGGCAATTCCGACAAGTGCTGCTTGGATCGAAAGATCACCGTGCTGCACCGGGCTGTGAGAGGATTCGCGGCGTGGATGAGTGGAATTCGGCGAGACCAGAGCTCGCACCGGGCCAAGGCGGCGATTGTCGGTTGGGACAAGAAGTTCGGCCTGGTGAAAGTCAGTCCTCTGGCGAATTGGACGAATAAGGACGTCTGGCGACGGATTGCCGAGGAGAACATCCCGTACAACCCGCTGCACGATCAGGGGTATCCGAGCATCGGGTGCTGGCCCTGCACCCGGGCGGTGCTCTCGGGCGAAGACGAGCGGGCCGGGAGGTGGAGCGGGACGGCGAAGAAGGAATGCGGACTGCACACCACCGACAGTTAGGTTTTCGGAGAGTCGTATGAAAATCTCCGCCAAGACTGAGTATGCGTGTATTGCCATGCTGGAGTTGGCCTCGCGTCAAGGGTCGGGAGAGCCGGTCCGGATACGCAAGATCGCCGAACGGCACGACGTCCCGCCTCGATTCCTGGTTCAGATTCTCCTGCAACTCAAAGGAGCGGGCCTGGTGCGAAGCACCCGGGGCGCAGCCGGCGGTTATCACCTGGAGCGGCCGCCTGAGGAAGTCTCGCTCGGCGAGGTGATGCGGATCATCGAGGGTTCGGGCAAGAGCAACGGGATGACCACCAGTGCGTCGCCCGATTCCCCGGCAGTCAAAGCCCTCTCGCAGGCTTGGTCCGACGTCGATGCCGTGCAGCGCGACATGCTCAACAAAATCACCTTTGCCGATCTCTTGGAGCGGGCGCGCAGCCACGACGATCGGATGTACTACATTTAAATCCCATCCTGAGACCCCAGAGAACGAAACGACTTGGAAGTCGACTGCCGCCGAAATGGATGGGATTACCCCACCTGATAGTGCACCGCAAAGACCCTTTCTAGGGCCAGAAGCGGCCCGAGGAAACCGTCGTGCTCTGGTTTGCGGTGCCCCAGAATCGCTATGCGGTGGTGGCGGATAGCGGCAGGCGTTGAAAACGACCTTCGCGTGCCGGGGTGTTGGTTTTATACTCTCGGACTGTTCGCGAGCAAGTGCGGCATGGAGGCGGCAATCTCGTCGCGGACGCTGGTCGCATTTTACAGACCCTTTCCTCCCGTACCTTGGAGATGATGATGTCCGATCTTGTGTCCCCCCATGGCGGTTTGAGCGAACCGGTTTGCCGTTTGGTCCAAGCCGAGGCCGCAGGCGATTTCCTGGCCGAGGCCGACAAGCTGGTTCGCGTGCCGGTCTCCGACGCCGACCTGTCGACGGTCTATCGCTTCGGCGATGGCGGCCTCAGCCCGTTGGAAGGGCCCATGGACTCGGCCACCTACGATCGCGTGCTCGAGGAAGAAGTCATCGACTTCAGGGGGAAGCTCTACGCGTGGACCATCCCGCTGTCGCTGCCCGTCACCGCCGAGTTGGCGAAGCGACTTGCGCCCGGCCGGAAAGTGGCGTTGGAGAACACGTCGGGCGCCATCGTGGGCACCCTCGATGTGACCGACGTCTTTGCGTGGGACAAACGCAAATATCTTTCCAAGGTCTATTTGACCGATCGGACCGATCACCCCGGGGCCGACATGGTGCTGGTGGGCGACGCCGGCAAGGATTATCTGCTGGGCGGCTCGATCCGCGTGTTGCCGCAGCCCAAGCATCCGCGGTTTGGCAAGTACGTCCTCTCACCGCGCGAGGTGCGCAAACTGCTTGGCGCAAAGGGCTGGCAACGGGCCGTCGCGTTCCAGACCCGCAATCCCTTGCACCGGGCCCACGAATACGCCCTGGTCTACGGCCTGGAAACGCTGCTGCGTCAGGGCTGCAATGCGGGGGCATGCCTGAATCCGTTGATCGGCGAGACCAAGGGGGACGACGTCGACGCCGACGTTCGCATGCACACCTACGAGGCCCTCATCGAGAGCCGCGGCCTGGGCGACGGCGACAGCGATCCGACGCTCTGGGGACCGCGTGGCGAATCGGTCCCCGACCGCGTGATCCTGCTGGGGCTCGACATCAAGATGTTCTACGGCGGGCCCAAGGAGGCCGTAATGCACGGCATCTACCGCCAGAACTTCGGATTCACCGACATCATCATCGGGCGCAAGCATGCCGACGCCCCCTACCACGACGGCAAGCCGATCTGGGGCGATTTCGACGCCCAAGAGATCTTCGATCGCCTGAAAGGCGACTTGAAGATCCGGCCGCTCCGCGTAGGCTTCGCCGCGTTCTACGCCTCGGTCAACCGGGTCGACCTCATGGACAATCATCCCGACGAAAAGCCGGTGTTCATCTCAGGCAAGGAAGTGCGAAAGGCCCTGGTCGAAGGCCGCCCGGTCGACCCCCGCATCATGCGTGAAAGCACCGCCCGCATCTTGACGGCGGCCATGCACGGGAAGTGAAGTGCGCGAGTGTGAGAGGGAGGCGGGGAGAGGGAGATCGACCGACCTGCGCTGTGCGCGGGTCTCCTGACCCCGCACCGGGCGTGACCGAAGGTCTCCAGGAACTCGACGAGGAGCTGCGGTCGCACCCTCGGCGAGATCGGGAGACCTGCGCCGAGCGCGTCCTCCTTGAAGCCGCGACTGTCGGTCGTGCCGTGCGCGTGTCACCCCACACTTGCGCTGAGCTTGGTGTTCTCGTGCTGATGAGCGTCCCGTGATGCTGCCAAGCCAATCCTCCCGGGCGTCTGGATTCGCCCGGCCGGCGCGGATAGACTCATGTTTTGCACTGGATCTGAGGTTTTCTATGGCGTCGGTCCCCAGTCGTTCGAGACCGCCGGAACGGCGGCTGACGGGCGTGGGGGCCGTGTGTGGTAGCTGACGGGCGTGCGGGCCGTGTGTGGTAGCGGAGTAGCCATGATGATTCATCGCGGTGTGCGGAGGCATTCAAGAGGTCTCTTGGGAAATGGTTCTTTTCTGATCTGGTTGACTCTAGCGGCGGCCGGTTCGGTTCTTGCCCAAGCGGCAGAGACACCCCAGACCGATGGCTCCCAGAAGCCCCAACCTGCCATCGCCTGCACCATCGAGGCGCTGCCCGCAGAGGTCGCGGAGGGGACGCCGTTTGAGGTCACGGTGGCATGGTCGTTGCCGGCTTCGGTCGGCGAAGTCGCCCTGAACTGCGAGTTGAAGGGCGATGGAATCGACGTACTCCAGGCCCAGCGTCCCCTGGTGAGCGGCTCGGGCAAGCAGCGACTTCAGTTCACGGCGCTACGGCGGAGCCAATCCAGACACATCGTGCTCGCTTGCTGGCTGGGAACCGATTGGCGTCAACCTTTGGTGCCGATCCATTTCGCCAAACCGATCCCCATCCTGACGCGCGAGGCGGCCCAGAACCTCGAACGCGCAAAGGCCGAGGCCCGGGACCTCCTCAAACGGCTCGGCTGGCAGCGGCGCGACAAGGGCAACATCGGCCTGGTCCGCGGCGACTGGCCGGGCCAGAACCGCGCGGTCATCGATGCCCTCGCCGCAGCGCTGCGCCAGGCCGGCCACGAGCCGATCCTGCTCGACGCCAAGGCATTCATGAATCCGTTCGTCGTCGCGCCGGAACGGTTCGATCTGTTGATCGTCACGGGTGGACGCGATTTGCCGATGGAGACCGCTTCGACCCTCTCCCGATTTCTCAATAACCAGGGGAACCTCATCGCGTTGGGCACGCCACTCTACGCCGATCCGCTCCGCCGCGTGGACGACGGCTGGATGAAGCCTGCCGACATCCGGGCCAAGCTAGACGCCGTTCCGCCCGCCAAGGTGCTCTACGATTTTGAATCCGAGAGCCCCACGGGCTGGACGCGATCGAGCAACAAGATGGACAACCCAGTCACGTTTGCCTTCGTCGACGAGGGGGCCGGTGGCTCGAAGAAATCGATGCACGTCACGATG
>CAZFKF010000441.1:0-5110 GCA_964518805.1 uncultured Planctomycetaceae bacterium
GGTCTCCCGAACCCGCCGACACGCGCGACCGAAGGTCTCCCGGACGCAGCCGGAGCCCCTCGGTCAGCCGAGTGGAGCGGTGAGGAAACCGCTCCACAGGGCGACGAGGCCAAGCTACAACAGACTCCCTCTCTCCACGCCCCTCATTCCTAGTCGCTCCTCGAAGGCCGGCCCGAGGCACACATCGTCGATACTCCGGAAGCCCTCGCGGAATTCATGGAGCAACTCGCGCAGCAGACTCGCATCACGGTCGATCTGGAAACGACCGCCATTCAACCGCGCTGGGCCGAAATCGTCGGCTTTGCGCTGGGATGGCGCGAGGATGAGGCATGGTACCTGCCGCTTCGCGCGCCGGCCGGTGAAAAGCATCTCGATCCGGAGCACGCTCTGAAGCTCCTGCGCCCCGTCCTGGAGAACCCGGCGATCGAGAAGATCGGACAGAACTTGAAGTACGACATGATCGTGCTCCGCAATGCGGGCGTGGAACTTGCCGGCGTGGCGTTCGACACCATGGTGGCCAGCTACCTGTTGGACGCCGGGGCACGGAATCACAGCCTCGACGATCTGGCTCAGCGATACTTGAACGCCCACAAGACGCCGATCACGCAGTTGATCGGCACGGGCAAGAGTCAGCGGCGCATGGACGAGGTGCCGGTCCGCCAGGTGGCCGACTACTGCTGCGACGACAGCATGTTCCCCCTGCGACTGCGTCCGATCCTCGCCGGCGAGTTGCGGCAATCGCAGTTGGAGAGCCTGTTCTACGACGTGGAGATGCCGCTGATCGACGTGCTGGTCGAGTTGGAATACAACGGCATCCGCGTCGATTGCGATCGCCTGGCGGGCTTGAGCCGGCGTTTCGGTGAGAAGATGTCCGAGTTGGAGGCGCAGGTCTACGACCTGGCCGGGCATCCGTTCAACATCGCGTCGCCCAAGCAATTGCAGCAGGTTCTGTTCGTCGAGCAGAGTCTGCCGGTGGTGTCGCGCACGAAGACCGGCCCGAGCACCGACGCCGCCGTGCTCGAAGAACTGGCCCGCGTGCATCCGCTGCCGGCAGTGATCCTCGAATACCGGCAATACGCGAAGCTCAAAAGCACCTATGTCGACGCCTTGCCGGAGATGGTGCACCCGGACACGAAACGCGTCCACGCGTCGTTTCATCAGGACGTGACGGCCACGGGTCGGCTAAGTTCGAGCGATCCGAATCTGCAGAACATTCCGGTGCGCACCGAGGCGGGGCGCGAGATCCGCTCGGCGTTCGTGGCGGGCGAGCGTGGCTGGCTGTTGTTGGCCGCCGACTATTCGCAGATCGAACTCCGCATGCTGGCCCATTTCTCGCAAGACCAGCGCCTGGTTGGGGCGTTTGCCCAAGACGAGGACATCCACGCCCAGGTGGCAGCCCGGATCTACAACGTGGGGCAGAGCGCGGTGACGCCAGCCATGCGGCGCCAGGCCAAGGTGGTCAACTTCGGGGTGATTTACGGCCAAAGCGCGTTCGGGCTTGCGCAGCAACTGGGTATCTCGAAAGAGGATGCGGCGAAGTATATCGATGCCTATTTCGAGGGGTATCCGGGTGTGGATGAATTCTTCCGGCAGGTACTAGCCGAATGCGACCGGAACGGCTATGTTAAAACGATCCTGGGACGGCGGCGAGCGATTCGTGGAGTCCGCACCGATGCTGGCCGACAAAGGAACCTCCCTGAGCGGACAGCCATCAATACCGTCATCCAGGGCTCTGCCGCGGACCTAATCAAGCAGGCCATGATTGCCACCCATCGGCGTCTGCGGCGCGAGAAGCTGCCGGCCCGGATGTTGTTGCAGATCCACGACGAACTGGTCTTCGAAGTTTCGCCCGATACGGTTGATGCGCTGGCTGCCCTCGTTCGCGAGGAGATGGCCGGGGCGCAACGCTTGTTGGTCCCCTTGAAAGTCGATGTGAAAGTCGGCCCGAATTGGGCCGACATGGCTTCCTAGATTAGGGCGTTGACCCGACCCCTTGGTGCTACGATGCATGAGACTGGTTGGGTCAGAGACCCGACCTAGGGTGGTTGGCAACATGTGATGAAGGTGATCGGGATCCTCGGCGGAGTGGCGAGCGGAAAGAGCTTTGTAAGCCGGGCGTTAGCGGACCTGGGAGCCGGCGTGTTGGACGCCGATCGGGCCGGACACGAGGTGTTGCGCCGCCCCGAGACGGAAGCGGCCGTGCGGCGACGATGGGGCGACGGCGTGTTCGGCGCCGACGGTCACGTCGATCGCTCGCGGCTTGCGGCCAGGGTGTTCGGCGAGTCGCCGTCGGCCGGGGAGGATCGCCGGTGCCTGGAGCAACTCCTTCATCCAGAAATCGGTCGCCGGCTCAAGCAGGAGGCCGAGCGGATGGAGGCGGCCGGGTGTCCGGCGGCGGTGCTCGATGCGCCGTTGCTAATCGAGGCCGGTTGGGATAGGCTATGTAGTTGTCTGGTATTTGTCGACGCACCACGGCACCTGCGCCTGGCCCGAGGGCTGGCGCGCGGGTGGAGCGAGAAGGATTTTGCGGCTCGTGAGGGCGTTCAGGAATCGTTGGATTTCAAACGGAAGCGGGCCGATGTGATAGTAGATAACTCCGGTTCTCCGGAGGAGACCCAAGCTCAGGTCGAGCGGTTTTGGCGGTCTCACCTCGGCTGACTTCCCCCCACTCGTTTCCCACCGTGATGCCTGTCGGAAGCCGCCCCTGCGCGGGCGCGGCAAGGTCGAAATTCCTCTCGCCGGGAGAGACCGGGTGAAGGGGATGGAGGATTCGTCTCCGCTTCACCCGACTCCTCTCCTCCGAGGAGAGGCGGAAGATGAGAGAACCGTGAACCCACCGCCGGCCCCTTCCGCGTGCCGGCCCGAGGCGCTTTTCAGGAGCAGATGAACATGGCGCAATCCAGAGGCTCTAGTTCCGCGAGCAGGTCGCGCAAGGCGACGCAGCATGCGCCGCCTCCGCTGCCCGAAACCGATCCGGCGACTGAGAGCCTTGCCGAGGCACCCGCGATCGCTCCGGACGACGACAGCGAGCCGCTCTCGCTGGCCGAAGAACTCGTCGAACGCGAGGGCGCCTTCGACGACGAGCTCGACGAGCGCTACGAGCAGATCAAGAAGTCGGGCGATTCGCACATCGTCGAATTGCAGAAGATGTCGATGGGCGAGTTGATCGACGAGGCGCGCAAGGACAACCTCGTCGACATCGCCGGCATGAAACGGCAGGACTTGATCTTCAAGATCCTTAAGGAGCGGGTCAAGCTCAACGGCCTGATGTACGGCGAGGGCACGCTGGAAGTGCTGCCCGACGGCTTCGGCTTCCTCCGCAGCCCCGAGTACCACTATCTCTCCTGCCCCGACGACATCTACGTTTCGCCCAGCCAGATCCGCCGCTTCGGGCTGCGCACGGGCACGACGGTGTCGGGCCAGATCCGGCCGCCGAAGGAAAACGAACGCTACTTCGCCCTGCTGCGCGTCGAGGCCATCAACTACCAAGACCCGAACCTGCTCACCAGCAAGGTCTTCTTCGACGACCTGACGCCCGAACACCCCGAATCGCGGATCATCATGGAGGCGCCGGCGGGCGGGGTCGAGACGCGGGTTATCGACCTGATTTCGCCCGTGGGCTTCGGCCAGCGCGGCCTGATCGTCAGTCCGCCCCGCGCCGGCAAGACGATCCTGATGCAGAAAATGGCCAAGGCCGCCCTGGCCAACTATCCTGACCTGTACGTCTTCATGCTCCTGATCGACGAGCGGCCCGAAGAAGTGACCGACATGGAGCGGCAGGTCAAGGGCAAGAACTGCGAGGTCATCAGTTCGACTTTCGACGAGCCCGCCGCACGGCACATCCAGGTCTCCGAAATGGTCATCGAGAAGGCCAAGCGGATGGTCGAGTACGGACACGACGTGCTCTTGTTCCTCGACTCGATCACGCGCCTGGCCCGGGCCTGGAACCAGGAATGCCCGCACTCGGGCAAGATCCTCTCCGGCGGCGTGGACGCCAACGCCTTGCAGCGGCCCAAGCGGTTCTTCGGCGCCGCGCGCAAGATCGAGGAAGGCGGCTCGCTGACGATCGTCGGCACGGCCCTCATCGACACCGGCAGCAAGATGGACGAGGTGATCTTCGAGGAGTTCAAGGGGACCGGCAACCTGGAGATCGTGCTCGACCGGCGCCTGGTCGACAAGCGGATCTGGCCGGCCATCGACATCAACCGCAGCGGCACGCGCAAGGAAGAGATGCTCATGGACCCCGAGGAATACCGCCGCGTCTGCGTGCTGCGCCGCGTGCTGAACGAAATGAACCCGCCCGAAGCCATGGACCTTCTCGTCAGCCGCCTCGGCAAGACGAAGACGAATGCGGAGTTCTTGATGAGTATGAACATGAAGTGAGCGGAGGATGAGGGATGAGCGATTGGGTGCACGCCCTTCGCGAACCTCATGGTGCGGCACCCTACCATTCAACCCACCGAAAACCATGCCGAACATCTTCGAGGGGAGCCTCAGCACATCACGCGGCCGATTTGCGATCGTCGTGTCGAAATTCAATCCGTCGATCACCGGGCGTCTTCAGGACGGAGCCGTCGAAACGCTCGTGGCCCACGGCGTGGCCGACGACCACATCGACGTGGCCCGGGTGCCCGGGGCGTTCGAGATCCCGGCCGTGGCCGAACGCCTCGCCGGCAGCGGACGCTATGCGGCCGTGATTTGTCTGGGCGCGGTCATCCGCGGCGAGACGACCCACGATCAGCACATCAACCGCGCGGTCAGCACCGCGCTGATGGAGATCGGCATTCGCCACGCTCTGCCGGTGATC
The DNA here is from genome assembly GCA_964518805.1 of uncultured Planctomycetaceae bacterium. Lineage (GTDB taxonomy): Bacteria > Planctomycetota > Planctomycetia > Pirellulales > Thermoguttaceae > CALFBP01. The sequence goes on from CAZFKF010000441.1 coordinate 4,808, forward strand.
TTCGGTGTGCTGACCTGCAACAACCTGGAACAGGCGATCGCCCGCTCCGGCGGCCAGTCGGGACGCAAAGGCAAAGACCTCCAGGAGAGCGGCACGAGCAACAAGGGCGTCGAGGCCGCAGAGGCCGCCCTGGAAATGGTCGACCTGCTGGCAAAACTCCCGGAAAGAAGGAATGAATAATGAGGAATGGAAGATGCACAACGCAAGATGACCGGAACCGTATCGGCCCTTGCATTTTCCATTTTGCATTTCTCATTTCGCATTACCTCAACGAATATGATCCGACGCCGCCGTGCCCGTGAA
>CAZFKF010000442.1:0-5099 GCA_964518805.1 uncultured Planctomycetaceae bacterium
GTCCACGGCCGATACGGGCGGATGGCGGGCGAGCAAGCAGAAGGGCCGGGCCGCCCAAGAGGGTTTTCCGGTGGTGGTCATTCCAGGCGAGGGCTCGGTGACCATCACCTCCGACGATCCGGCGGCCCTGGCCCAATTCGAGGAGTTGCTCCGCTCTCTCACGCGCCAGCGCGGCACCGTGGGCCGGAACTTCAGCGTCTTCTTGCTCCGCAATGCCAAGGCGGCCGACGTCGCCCAAACGCTCCAACGCGTGTTTCAGAGCATGGCCTCGGGCTGGCGGAGCATGAGCGGGCCGGTCGTCTTCGTGCCCGACCAGCGGCTCAACGCCATCGTGGCCTATGCCAGCCGGGCCGACCGCACCACCATCGAAGGGCTCATCAAGGTCCTCGACACGGCCGAAGTGCCCGAATCGCTGGCCGCTGATCGCATGCACCTGATCCCCGTCAAGAACACCAGCGCCGCAAGGCTCGAACGCATCCTCGCCGACCTGTTCCACGGCCAGGTCGAGGGCCTCAGCGTCGAGGAAACCACGAACTCGCTGGTGGTGATGGGTTCCACGCCCCTGGTCGACGAGATCACCCGCGTGGTCAACACCCTCGACGAGGCGGCCGGCAGCGACAGCTCGCGCAGCGTGACCATCGTGCCCCTCAAGAAGGCCAACTCCGAACGCGTGGAAAAAGCCCTCGACGTCATTCTCAGAAGCAGCTCCGGGCACAGACGCCGATAGGAGAACCCGTCGCCTCACTGCTCGCCCTTTACCAATCAACCTACCCCGCGAGCTCTGCCAACTCGCCACTCCGGTTCACGTTGAACCAAGACAGAGGATTGCTCGTGGGCCAGCGCGCGACGGTGATGCCGGGATGCTACCGGTACGAATTGAGAGCGACGTCACCCCTCCGGTTGGTGGACGTTTGGGGTTTTGCTCCTCTTGCACAGACGGCTTCCTCGTGCGATGGCGAGAGTGGCAACACCCTTCTTCGTGCTTGGGGGAACCTCTCCGCGAGCAGGTGGAATCGTTGGCCAAGTGGACGACTTTTGGCAGAGTTGTCCGCAAATAATCGAGGTTCCGCCCTGCCTGTCTTCCCATCCGGTTGCGGCTCTGGTATTCTTCAGAATCGAGGAACCTTCTGTCCCTTCGTACCTTTGCATCAGGAGATTGTGAGTCGATGTCAGCGACGGTTGATACGGAAAAGTGCTCTGGTTGCGGTGACTGCGTTGCAGCATGCCCCTTGGACGCGATTTCCATCCAGGCGGAAAAGGCTGTGGTGGATCCCGAGACCTGCGGCGATTGCGGCGCATGCGTCGACGTGTGCCCCACCGAGTCGATCTCCGTTTCCTGAGGCGATCAGTCTTCTCGGGGCGACTTGGGAAGCCCGGATGGCCAAAGCGCGATTCGGGCACAGTCTTGAGTGAACCAACAAAGCGGTGGGCTGTCTGTGCAGCCCGCCGTTTTTTCGTGATCAGGAGCCGGACCGATGAGCGAGCGCGATCGAGAGGGCCTGCCGGAAATCGCTCTGGTCGGCGATCTGACCGAGAACCAATCGGCGTTGGTGGAGGCGATTCTGGAGGTCCCTCCCGGAGGAGAGTGCATTCTCTACTTCGATTCGCTCGGCGGAAGCCCGTACTGTGCGATCGCTCTGACCAGTCTGATCCTGCTCCGCGGGATTCGCGCGACGGGCGTGGTTGCCGGCGAATGCTCTTCAGCGGCCCTCTGGCCGTTCGCAGCCTGCGCGCGGCGGATCGTCACTCCGTACAGCGTCCTGCTCTTCCATCCGATGAAATGGCAGAGCGAGGAGAACGTCGGATTCTCGGAAGCTGCGGAATGGGCCCGGCATTTCAACCACCTCGAAAGCGAGATGGACCGCCTGCTGGCCGAGCTGTTTGCCGTTCCGCTCGAAAAGCTCAACGCCTGGTCTCGCCCGGGCCGATACGTCTCGGGGGCTGAGCTGGCCGAGGCCGGTTTGGCCGAACTTGTGGAGTTGAAGGCCCTCGATTGGCTACGGCGGAAGAAACGGAAATGACGCGCCGAACCACTCGCCGCGATTTCCTCCGGGGCAAGACCGCCCCGCCCCAACACCCACCGGCCGGCGACGAGTCTCCGCCGAACGCCCCTGGATCGCCTTGCATCGACGACGCCGAGGCGGCCTGCCTGCTCCAGGTCAGCCGGTCGGCCATGGCCAGCGACTTCGAAGTCTGCTTCAATGCTCGGCAGTATGCCGACGCGGCCGAATCGGCCATCGAGGCCCTGGATCGGGTCGAGGCCCTTGAAGACCAACTCAGCTATTTCCGTCCGGCGAGTCAGATCAGCCGATTGAACCTTGTGGCTGCCGACGGACCGGCGGAGGTCGAACCGGCTCTGTTTGAGCTGCTTCGCCTGAGCATGACGTTGTGGCGCGAGACGGACGGGGCCTTCGACATCACCAGCGCGCCGTTGTGGGAGGTCTGGGGATTTGCCCGCCGCGAAGGGCGACTTCCCCACCAGCAGGCCGTGGCCGAAGCCCTGAACCACGTGGGAAGCCGCTATGTCGAACTGAATGCCGACGATCGCACGGTGTGTTTCACGCGGCCTGGCGTGCAACTCAACTTGGGCAGCATCGGCAAGGGCTACGCGCTCGACCAGGCGGCCGAGACGCTTGCCCACCGCGGAATTCGCGATTTCCTCTTTCACGGCGGACAGAGCAGCGTGCTCGCCCGGGGGTCGCGCGCCGGGGGACCGGAGTTGGCCGCCCCCGCAGGCTGGACCGTCGGCGTTCGCGACCCGCTGCACCCGGAACGGCGTTTGGCCGAAATCCGCTTACTAGACCGGGCCCTCGGGACCTCCGGATCGACGATGCAGTTCTTCTGGCATCGTGGGCGACGGTATTCACACATTCTCGACCCCCGAACGGGCCAGCCCGCCGAGGGCGTGCTTTCCGTGACCGTGCTCGCTCCCACCGCGGCCTTGGCCGACGCGCTCTCGACGGCGTTGTTTGTGATGGGCCCTCAGGCGGCCCAAGAGTACCTCCGCCCACGGCCCGAGCTTGCCGCCCTATTCGTCTGCCCGCGCCCCGACAGCTCCCGCGTCGATTTGCATGCCATGGGATTCCTCGCCGGCGAATTGAGGCTTCTGGACCCGGCGTGAGTTGGCCGCCCGTTGCGTTGGCGAAGCAATCGGACGAAAATAGTCGAAGGACATTCCCTTCGGCCTCTGCCGTCCGAGCTCGAATCCCCGATCCGCGCACCCCAGCCCTTTGGGAGAATCATCATGGCTCTTCGGATGCCGACTTTGGGAACTCGATGGGTGTTGGTGATCGCATTAACGCTGCTGTGCTGGCCCGACGGCGTCTCGGCGGGCGAAGTCCCGGAGAAACCCCCCGAGACGCCCAGCCTGACGAACGTCCGCCGGCAGGGGTGGCTGCGGTTCACGTTGAACTCGGGGCGAATTGTGGTCTCGGCCGCGCGCGGGGTGAATTTCAGCCATTCAGGACTCATGCGAAGTGATCGCGGAGAGCAACTGTCAATCCGCTTCACGGCCAATGAGCCGGTTCTGTCGTACGAGCTCCGCACCCCGGCCTATCGGCTGCTGCTCGACGTCTCGGCGGGAAAGCGCCTGCAACTTCGACGATTGCCTCTCGGCGAGCGGACGGAACCCATTGCGATCGAGTTCCACGAAGCCCCCAACAGTCCGCTTGTGCTCAAAGTGGGCAGCAAGGAGAACCAGCGGGTGTATCGGGCCGAGAGCCTCTGGCACTTGTTCGTGATCGAGCCCACCGCGGCCCGGCAGCACCTTGCCCCGCTTTTGAAGATCATGCTGCCCGAGTGGGATTTCGCGAAAGCCTCCGGAGAGATCGAATCCGTCCTCGTGCACACGGCCCAAAGCGGAACTCCGCCCGACCAGAAGCTTTGGGCCAAATGGGTTCAGCAACTCGGCGATTCCAGTTTCGCGAAGCGCGAGCAGGCGGATCGGAAGTTGCGTGAAGTGGGGCGGGCGGCGGCCACGTATCTCGGGCAACTCGACCAGGCCCGACTCGACGCCGAACAGCGTTACCGCGTGGCCAGAATCCTCCAGTCCATGTCCGACGCGAGCAGCGAGGAGTTGCCCCAGCAGATCGCCTCGTGGCTTTCGGGCGACTCGGCCGTCTGGCTTGCCCTCCTCTCTCGCGATGCTGAGCCCACGCGCCGGGCCGCTTTGAAACGGCTGGAGGCGTTGGTCGGCCAGCCGTTGGTCTTCGATCCTGCCGCGGACGAGCCGACCCGACGGCGTCAGATTGACGTCATCCGGGCCAAGGTGGAAAAGAAGGACGAGAAGTAACCAGCATCGCACTGCGACCATCCTCACGTCCGTCCGATCTGCATGATCAGCCAGGCCGTCAGGAGCAGCAGGCCTACGGTTGTCCAACCGAGCACGAAGCCGACGAGGTCCTCACGATAGCGGAAGAAGAACCCCTGCCACCGCTGCCGGGTGAACCAGCCGGGAAGATCGGTCAGGAGAAGATCTTGACCACGGTTGGCCGCCAAGGGACGGGCCTCGGGCGAGATAGGGCTGCCTCCGTCGGAAGACCGTTCCATGGCGTCTAAGAAGCGCGCGATGCGTTCCGGGTCCTCGCGCTTGGTCAGCAGGCTGAACACGACGAAGGCGACGATTCCGGCCACGAGGGCCCAGGCAAAGGGAGCGGGGGTCCATTTGTAGACCAGGAGCAATTTCCCGGCCGCCTGATAGTTCGCGCCATAGTAGGTCAGAAAGGCCGTCAATGTCGCCGCGAACGCCCCGTAGCGATTGGCCCGCGGCCAGAGGAGTCCGCCAAGGAACATGATTCCCATGAGCGCGGCAATGGTCTCCGTGAACATGAACGCTTGAAGGACTTCGCCCACGCAAAGGGCGAACACGATCCCCAACAGCGTGAGCGCAAGTCCGGAGAGCCTTCCGACCCAGAGCATTTCCCGATCGCTGGCTCGGCCACGGAGATACTCGCCGTACAGGTTCCGGGTGAACAGGGCTCCGGTATTGACCATGAAGTTGGAGCAGGTCGACATATTGGCGGCCAGCACGCAGGAGACCATCAGTCCGACGAGCCCCGGTCCGAGCAGGTGTAGGCAGGCATAGCCGAAGGCGTGCTCGG
>CAZFKF010000443.1:0-5096 GCA_964518805.1 uncultured Planctomycetaceae bacterium
GGAGCCGCACGGGGGGGCCCGAGCGTTCGGGACCTCGGCCGTGGCGGCATTCCGCCGAGAGTCCGGGAGATCGTGCCACGCTGTCCCCGCCTGCCTCGCGCGATGGGCTGCCACACTTCCTCGGACGACGTTCAGATCGAGAGCACCCAGCCATGCCTTTGGCCATTCACTGCAAAGACCTCCGCAAGACGTACGACAGCAAGCCGCCGGTCGAGGCCGTGCGCGGGATCGATCTGGCGGTGGAAGAGGGGGAGTGTTTCGGCGTCTTGGGGCCGAACGGGGCTGGCAAGACCACGACCATCGAAATCCTCGAAGGGCTCCTTGAGCCGACCAGCGGCGAGGTCGAGATCCTCGGCATGCGGTGGCGCGACCATGCTCCGGCGATCCGCCAACAGATCGGCATCTCGCTCCAAGAGACTCGGTTTTCCGACAAGCTTACCGTGCGCGAAACCCTGGCGCTGTTTCGCAGCTTCTATCGCTCGGGCGTTACGCCGGAAGAGGCCATGGCCCGCGTCTCGCTGGAGGAAAAGGCCGACGTCTGGATCAAGAACCTCTCCGGCGGCCAGAAGCAGCGCCTGGCCGTGGCGACGGCCCTCGTGGGCGATCCCTTGTTGACGTTCCTCGATGAGCCGACGACGGGCCTGGATCCGCACTCGCGCCGGCAACTGGCCGAGATCATCCGCGACTGCCGGCGGCAGCGGCGCACCACACTGCTCACCACGCACTACCTGGAGGAGGCGGAACGGGTGTGCGATCGTGTGGCGATTGTCGACCACGGCCAGGTGATCGCGTTGGGGACGCCCCGCGAGTTGATCGTCCGGCTGGGCGGCGAGCACGTCGTCGAGTTCTCCGTACACTCGCCCGATGCGGCGAGTCTTCCCGCAGAGACGTGGAAGGAAATCCCCTCGGTCGTCGACGGCCGGCACGACGACGGCCTGATCCACCTCTCGGTCAACGAGCCGCACATTGCCGTGCCCGCATTGTTGGCGTGGCTGTCGGCCCGACAGTGGCGCCTGGCGAGCCTCACCACGCGTCACGCCAGCCTGGACGACGTATTCATCAACCTGACCGGACGCCCCATCGAACCCGCGGAGACCTTGGATTGACGCCCTCCCCCGCGCCCCTTGGTGGCCTCCGCGTCCTCCGTGGTGAATGGCTGGTTTCACCACGGAGGACGCGGAGGACGTATTGAGATCGACATGACGCCTTCCGCCTTTCGCTACAGTCCGCTCGTGAATCTCACCGTGGCCCGCATGCGCGAGTTTCTTCGCGAGCCGGAGGCCGTGTTCTGGACCTACGTGTTCCCGCTGGTGTTGGTGGCGGCGCTGGGCGTGGCGTTCCGCAACCGCCCGCTGGACGCCGTCCGCGTCGTCGTCGAGAACGGGGCGGCGGCTGAGTCGGTCCGCACCGCGTTGAGCGGCGATTCGCGGTTCCGCATCGTGGTCTGCGGCGAGCCGCGGGGCCGGTTGGAACTGCGCACGGGCCGGGCCGACGTGATGGTCGTGGCCTCGGCCGGCACGCCGGCGCGCTACGAGTATTTCTACGATCCCACGCGCACCGAAAGCGTTCTGGCACGCAACGCCGTCGACGATGCGCTGCAACGCAAAGCCGGCCGCCGCGATGCGGCCGAGGCCAGCGACCATCCCCTCAACGAACCGGGGGGACGCTATGTCGATTTTCTCGTGCCGGGACTTCTGGGCATGGGCCTGATGGGCGGAGGCATGTGGGGCGTGGGCTTCGCCGTCGTCGATATGCGCATCCGAAAGCTCCTGAAGCGCTACGTGGCCACGCCCATGAAACGCAGCCACTTCATGGTCGCCCTGGTGGTCAGCCGGCTGCTCTTCACGCTTACCGAGGTCCTCCTGTTGCTCCTCTTCGCGCGACTGGTCTTCGGCGTCGTCAGCCAGGGAAGTTATCTGGCGATCGGACTGCTGATCTTCCTCGGCTCGCTGGAGTTCTCGGGAATTGGGCTGCTGGTGGCCTGCCGGGCCAAGACGATCGAAACCGTCTCGGGCCTGATGAACGCGGCCATGCTGCCGATGTGGATCGGCTCGGGGATCTTCTTCTCCACCGAGCGGTTTCCCGCGGCGGCGCAGCCGGTCCTCGCGTTGCTGCCGCTCAACCCCCTGATTCACGCGCTGCGGACGATCATGCTGGAAGGCGCGAGCTTGTGGTCGCTTTGGGCCGACGTGGCCATCGTCGCCGCCTGGGCTGGCGTGAGTATCATTCTGGCCTTGCGTTGGTTCCGCTGGAACTGAACGAGGCATTGAGGAGGCAAGCGGCAATCGGCGGGAGGGACGGACTTTCCGTGGGGGGCGTGAGGACGGGAGAGTGGGCGACGATGCAGGCGCCACGAGCCGATGCCACTGCCACGTCTTGCCCGATTCCCTCGCCGTCCCTGCCCCGGGAATCATCCGCTGGGATCTCGCTCGTCTGGATTGGCAGCCGTATGGTGAAGGTCGTGCCGCGGCCGACTTCGCTTTCGAACGTCAGGGTTCCTCCGTGCTTGTTCACCACGACGGAATAGGCGATCGCCAGTCCCTGCCCGCTTCCGCGTCCCACTTCCTTGGTCGTGAAGAAGGGCTCGAAAACGCGATCGCGGATCTCGGGTGCGATGCCGCAGCCGGTGTCTTGGACATCGATCCGCACGTGGTCGCCTTCGCGGAGCGTACGCAGCCGAATCAACCCCTTTTGGCCGCTTAGGCTCACGGTCTCGGCAACCGCGTGAGCAGCGTTGATCAGCAGGTTGAGGAACACCTGGTTCAAATCGCCGATATGACAGCGCACGGGTGGCAACGGCTGAAAATCCGTCTGAACGTCGGCGACCTCCGCGTACTCGGTGCGGGCGATGGTCAAAGTCGTTTGCAGGGCGTCGTTCACGTTTGCCATGCTTTTTTCCGATTGTCTGGCATGCGCGAACTCCTTCATCGCACGCACGATGGTGGAGATGCGGTTAAGTCCTTCCAGGGACTCGGCGACGGCTGCCGGGGCGTCTTGTTCTATGAAGGCCAAGTCGGCGGCTTCTTCGGCCACGGCGGCGCGGCGGGCGAGTCTCTCTCCGTCGGGGACGTTGGACAGCGACGCGACGACGCCTCGGTATTCGGCCAGCACCATCTGCAGACCCGCAAAGGCATCGCGCAGGAATCTCAGGTTGTCGGTCACAAACTGCGCCGGCGTGTTGATCTCGTGAGCGATGCCGGCAGCAAGCTGGCCAACCGCTTCGAGTTTCTGGGCGTGTCGCAGCAGGACTTCCATCCGTTCACGCCGTTCCATTTCCTGACGAAGTCCTTCTTCGGCCTGTTCGCGACGTCTGAGAGCCTCGACGAGATCCGCAGCTTGGCGCTTCAGTTCCTCGTTGAGTTGCCCCAACTGGATGTTCCGATCCTTGACCGTCTTCTCGAGCGACACTCGGTCCGAGACGTTGCGGCACACCTCGACGCCAGCGACGATGTTGCGGTGTTCGTCGAAGATGGGGAAACAAGAATTCTCCCAGAACGACGTGGTTCCATCGGCGCCGAATGCGGTGCGGAGCACGACGGCGGGTTCGCCCGTTTCGAAGGCCTTCGCCAAGCCGCACCCCTCGCACGGTGAACTCCTCTTCTCATAAATTGCGTAGCACTTCTCGCCAAGGTGGCAGCCGAAGGCACGCTGCATGGCCGTGTTTTGGTAAATGACATCCAGGTCTTTGTCCTGCACGGTGATCCCGTCGGAGAGGTTGTGCAGGATGTGCTGGTGGAGCAGGAACCCCCGCAGCTCGGACTGCGAGTCGGCGTTGTCGGCATTCCCGGGGCGCTTGGCAAACAACTTGGAAATGCAGACTGCCGGATCCTTCTCCAATTGAAAGACCCCGTTGCGCAACTGGTGGTTCTCCTGTTGAAAACGTAGGATCAGCCGAGCAGCCGCCTCCAGGACCTCGGCCAGCGACGCGTCCGCCCCGACGCCGCGCTGTTCAAGTCCCGTCAACGCTTCTTGAACGTCGTCCTCGATTGTGCCCATTCCTCTCCCTCCCGCGCGGCCAAAGCCGCGCCCTTCCGACCCGACGGCAAACGCATCCCTGTGTCTGCAGACGGACAGTCTAGCCCGCGCTGAAGTGTAACGTGCACGGAATCGTTGGGATGCTCGATGCACCGTGCACCGAGCGTTTTGAAGACACTGCGGATGCGGGTGGCGACGGTATTTCCGGCGAGACCGTCGCCAGCGGCGGACGGCATATGCCGGTGGAAGGGAGGGTTGAGCACGCCGGCCACTTGCTTCGCGGCGTCCGCGGACGGGTGGGCCAAAAAACAACCCCTCGCGCGGTGCGAGGGGCTATTCGCATGACCCGATTCCCAGGGTTGTCGGCCGGCGCTTCGTGCTCGGCGACGAGAACCAGGTACGGATTGGATCGTCACTGCCTGTTGGGGAGGTTCACCCCAAACCTATGCGGCGTGCAGCTTTTCCTGATCGGAAAGGCTTATCCTGCGCAACAGCGCGCCCTTCCCGCTGAAGAATTCAACCGCGTTGCCATCGCGTTCGCAAACGGCATGCAGGTCGGCACAGCGAAAACAGTGGCCGACGAAGTAGCCCTCGAAATGCAGAAACGTGCGGCTGATGGGTGCGCAGCCCGCACCGAGTTCTGCGAACGTGGCGGCAACGAGCTTGAAAAGCGATTCGGTTTGCATGGCGGTGGCTCCCCTTTCAACCAATCGGCCATTGCCGAGGCGCCAATTCCATGCAAAGTCGCCGGATACCGATTCTGATCGTTGTGCCTGTTGTTCCGCCTGGACAGACTGCGGTCTATCGTTGCGCCGCCATCTCCTCCAAGATTTAAGCGGCGTTCTGGACAAACTTGGGGCAGACCGTGGCAAACCGTTTCTGCTCCCTTGCGGAAGGGATCGCGTACCCCAGGTGCGGTCGTCGCCTCGACACGCTCGATTACCAGAGGTAACATGAAGGCCGACGTGTGGATTCGAATGGACCGCATGGCAATTCAGAGGAGCGTTTCTTTGAACGCACCCGAAGAAGAACAAGACGCAGAGAGGACGGGAGCCCTCGTGCGCAAGAAACTCCTGGAAATCATGGATTTGCAGGCGGACATCGACGCTCTGCTGCGCGAC
>CAZFKF010000444.1:0-5094 GCA_964518805.1 uncultured Planctomycetaceae bacterium
CAACTGGGAAGGCATCCGCGGCAGCCTGATCCAGGCCCGCGACAGGAAGATCCCCTGCCTCGTGGTCGACGCCCCGGCCAAGGACCAGGACCTGGTGCTGTGCACCGTGGCGAGCGACAACGTGAAGGCGGGCCGGTTGGCGGCCCAGGCCCTGGCCAAGGTGTGCCGGCCGGCCAAGATCGTCGTTCTCCATCATTCGGTCAACAAGGCGTGTCTCGACCGCGTCCAGGGCTTCACCGAGGAGATCGCCAAGTACCCGGACATGAAGATCCTCGACACGCAGGAAGGCAAGGGCACGACCGAAGGGGCCCGGCCCGTGATGCGCGACCTGTTGGGCCGCTTTCCGGACCTCAACGCCGTTTTCCCGATCAACGACCCGAGCGCCCTGGGCTGCGTTTCGGCGTTGGAATCGGCCGGCAAGCTCCAGGGCGTGACGATCGTCACCGTCGACGGTTCGCAGGAGGCCCTGACGGCGATCAAGGCCGGCAGACTGCTGTCCAGTTCCGCCCAGTTTCCCAAGGAAATCGGCCGCATCGCCGCCGAAAAGGCCTACGAGCACATCGAGGGCAAGCCGGTCGACAAGGACGTCGTGGTCCGCGTCGAATTGATCACCAAGGAGAACGCAGGCCAGTTCGTGAAGAAGGGAGGGTAGGGGACCGGTTGAAGTACCGGTGTTCCGGGGACACGCTCGTCCCGTGACGGCATCCCACCAGTAGCGGATCCACACATGGAACTCGACAAAAAGAAAATTGACGACGCGGTCCTGGCGCTGCTTTGCCTGGGGCTGCACAGCGGAACCCGGGCCTGGAAGGGTCTCGATTGGGACGCAATGGACCGATTGTACGAACAGGGCTACATCAGCGATCCTCGCAGCAAAGCCCGGTCGGTTGTATTTACCGAGGACGGCCTGGAGCGGGCACAAATTCTTCTTGCGGAGTTGTTCGGCAAGAAGGGTTCGTCGCGGTCGGGTGGCATGTCCTGAGGCTCTGCGAAGGGCGTGCTTGACACAGCCACGCTTCACGACGCGCATCGCTGCGCTTTGGGCGCGCCACCCTACCGCGGTGACACGATCCGGATTTTCCGGTATAATGATAGACGAGCATCGCGGTGGACATTGGCCGATATCTTCGAGGGAAGATGGGAGGACTTGGCCGGACGCCAGGATCTTCACGGGCGTTGGGTCAGGGGCGTCGTCTTGGACGAGGGCGAAGAACGGGCGGGCGATCCGTGGCTGAAATCCCTCCGGGCGTGGATGGACAGCCACGAGGCGATCGCAGGAAAGGCGGGCGATAGCAGAGGGAGCTTCTACTCCGGGACATCGGAGGATCCTCGTTGACACCAATATCCTCCTGCGTCTTGTTCAGCCGAATCATCCGCATCGGCATGCGTCAACCGACAATCCACGCATTGGCCATCGCATGGTCCATCGCCGTCGCCGCTCTTCCTGCTCCCGGCGCCGAGAAGCCCCCGGTGCGGTCGATCGACGAACTGCTCCTCTTCTTTCCAGCCAAGTTCCCCGCTGGGCAGTGGACTCCAAGAGGACTGAAATTCGAGGACGCGCGTTTCAGCGCGGACGACGGCACCCGGCTTCACGGATGGTATTGCCCTTGCGACGATCCGCGGGCGGTCGTGCTGCTGGCGCACGGCAACGGGGGCAACGTGTCGTATTGCGCCCATGACTTGGCGACATTGCAGCGTCGTCTGCGGGTCTCGGTCTTGGCGTTTGACTATCGCGGCTATGGACGCAGTCAGGGCGTCCCATCGGTCGAGGGCATCTTCAAAGATGCCCACGCCGCCCGGCAGTTCCTCGTCCGGCGTGCCGGAGTCAACTCGGCCGACGTCGTCTTGATGGGCAGGTCGCTTGACGGGGCTGTGGTCGTGCAACTCGCCGCCGAATCCGCCCCGCGTGGCCTGGTTCTCGAAAGCACATTCTCGTCGCTCAGGGATGTTGCCAAGGTCCACTATCCGGCGCTCGCCTGGCTCGTCCCTCGCGCAAAACTCGACTCTGTGTCCCAGATCGCCCGCTACGCCGGGCCGCTGCTTCAAAGCCACGGCGACGCGGACCGGACGATCCCTTTCACTCTGGGAAGAAAGCTATTCGACGCTGCCCCGGGCGCCAAGACGTTCGTGAAGATCTCCGGCGGCGATCACAACGATCCGCAGACAGAAGACTACTATCGCCGACTCGATCGTTTCATCGGCCAGCTTCCGGCCAAGTAAACAAGTAGGGCAGGTTCCGGGGGGGCAGGTTCCGGACGCAGGATACCGAACTTTCCGGAGTTGGTTTGAATTCCAACTCCCGTCCCCGTAACTCCCGGGATGCTGCGTGGGGCATCGCTACACACTATGCCATCGCAAGACAGAAGGGGACATCACCGACTATTCCCCATCTTGCCATAATCAGTGATGTCCCCTTGGTGCGTCCACTAGCCAATTCGCACTGGAATTGTCAAGCGTCGGAGGGCCGGCGGCACAAACCTTCCAAGATTGCCAAGCGCGGTCTACACTACTTTGGCCCCGGAGTGACTTGTTGCGTGGACCGATGCGGCGGATCTGGTGATGAGACGATTCATCGTTCTGTTCGCTCTTGTCTTGTTGCCTGCGACGCCGCTTGACGTGAAAGTCGTCGAGCAGGTCGCCCTTCCGACCGCCGTGCGGAAGAAAATCCTCTTCAGCCCGGAAGCGAACGACCGCTTGCCGGCCCATCTTTTCGTGCCGAAGGGTGTCCGGGGGCGCGTTCCGGCCATGCTCTGCCTGCACCAGACGATCGGCATGGGCAAGGGCGAACCGGCCGGCGTCAGCGACCGCAATCACCCCTATGCCCTCGAACTAGCGGAACGGGGCTACGTGACGATCGCGCCCGACTACCCGAATTTCGGCGACTAACAGTGCGATCCTTACGCGATGGGCTATGCCAGCGCGACGATGAAGGGCATCTGGAAGCACATGCGGGCCGTCGACCTGGTTGCCTCGCTTGCCGAGGTCGATCCCGAGCGGATCGGGGCCATCGGGCATTCGCTGGGCGGGCACAATGCGATCTTCGCGGCGGTCGCAGCCACCGCGATAACCTGCCGGCAGGCCCGCTGGACGAAAGTCTCCGTTGACGCCGGAGACCGTCGCCCACAACCCGTGCGTCGGCAGATCGCCTCACCCTCGGCCCCTCTCCCGTCGAACGGGAGAGGGGAGTCATGTCGGACGGCCGCTTGACCGAGACGGCTGCCTCACAGCGAGAGCACGAACTCCACCAGGTCGTTGAGTTCCTTGTCGGAAAGCTTGTCCACGGCGCCTTGTTTGTGGCCGTGTTTGCCTTCCTTGAGCAGTTGCTTGATGGTGGTGTAGCGCCCGTCGTGCAAGTAGGGGGCGGTGCGCCAGCACTCGTTGAGCGAGGGAGTGTCGAACTCGGACCGGCGGTCGTACTGGCCCTTGGAGTCCACGTCGTGCATCATCAGGTCGGTGTAGTTCGGCTCGGGATGGCACACGGCGCAGCCGATCCGTTCGGCCATGAACACGGCCTTGCCGCGCTGGGCCGATTCGCTGAGCTGGCCGTTGACCAGGTGCGGGCTGGGCACCGGCTGGAGGGCCTTGAGGTATTCGTCGATCGCCACCGCGTCTTCCTCGGGCCGGACGGCGAACTGGATGTGCGTGATGCCCGAGCGAACCGCGGACTCGGCGGTCGGACGCACGGCCTCCCACATCGCCGGCGGCGTCTTGTGGCTGAGGTACATGCTCTTGTTGTTCTTGGGGTTGCCCATGCCGTCGTTCATCAGGTCCCAATTCAGGCCGTCGACGCGGGCGTCGGGATGGCAACTCGCGCAGCTCTGCCAGTGCTGGAAGCAAAGGTCGGCGTCGTTGAAGTGCATGTAGCCGCGGCGCTGGACGGTGAGCTTCGGCTCGGGTCCCAGCGGGACGATGGTCACTTGCTTTTCGGGCTTGGGGCTCAGATCGACCACGGCCAGGTTGTCGCTGAAGTAGAGGGCGACGTACGCCTTGGATCCCACAACCGCCAGCCCACGCGGGCCGTTCACCAGCGGACCGGTGGTTTGCGGGCCGAACAGCGGCGAATTCTGCAGCCGGATTCTCCGCCGCAGATCGACCAAGAAGGCCAGGTCGTTGGGCACGTCGGCCTGCGTGGCCGAGGAGTAGCTGCCGCGGTTGTCGTAGGGCTTGCTCGGGTCGGCCGGCTTGGCCTCGACGGGGATCTTCGACAGTTTGTCCATGACGCCGGGGGCGTCGATCACGCTGACTTCGTGCGTGCCGGCGTGGGTCACGCAGATTTGCTTGCCGTCGGCCGTGGTGGCCACGCCCCAGGGGTTGGCCGCTCCCAGGTCGACGTCGTCCAGAAGCACGGTGTTGACCAGCTTCTTGGCCGCCACGTCGAGGATCGAGAGGGCGTTGGTGTTCATCCAGCCGCGTTCCAACTGCGTGGTGGGCATCTGGTAGCGGGCCAGGATGTGGGACACGTAGGCGTGCTTGCCGTCGGGCGAAACCGCGATGCCGTGCAGCCCGGTGCTGCCGTTGGGCAGGCGGATCGAGGCCGGCTGGTTGGTGGCCGTGTCGATCAGCGTGACCAGGGCTGCCACGTCGTAGGAATCCCCGCGATCGGTCGACAGCAGGTTCGCCACCAGAAGCGTCTTGCCGTCGGGGGTGATCGCCGCCGCGATCGGCTCACGCGTGGCCGGCGCCTTGGCGATCTCTTTCTTGGCCGCCAGATCGACGACCGAGACATTGTTGTGGAAGCGGTTGCAGACGTAGAGCCGTTTGCCGTCGGGACTGACGACCGGGGCCACGGGCGTGTGGCCGACCGGAATCGTCGCCGCCACCTTGCCCGAGGCAACCTCGACCACTCCCACCGTGCCCTGCGCCTGGCCAAAGGTGACGTAGAGGTGTGCCCCGTCGGGGCTCAGGGCCAATCCCGTGGGGGCCGAGGGCAAGGCGATCGTGCGTGCGACTTTGCCGCTGGCCGCCTCAACCACGGCGACCTGATTGGCGTCGATGCACAGCACGAAGAGCGTGGCTCCGTCCTTGGCGGCGACCACGGCCGCAGGCCCAAGATACTTGCCCGACTCCGCATAGGGGAAGCTGTATCCGGTATTG
>CAZFKF010000445.1:0-5089 GCA_964518805.1 uncultured Planctomycetaceae bacterium
ATTCCCGCGGCGTTGAGCCACTGTCCAAACCATCCCTTGGGCGCGTAGAGGGCGGTGAGCGTGATCCCCGAGACGGCCGTTGGCAAGGCAAACGGCAGATCGACGATTGCATCCACCACGCGCTTGCCCGGAAACGTGTAGCGAACCAACACCCAGGCCACGATCAGCCCGAACACGGCGTTCACCAACGCCCCCAGGAACGAAGCCCCGAAACTGAGCCGATACGACGCCATCACCCGCGCGTCGGTCAATGCAGCCCACAGCTTCCCGGTGTCCGTCCCCGCCGACTTCAAGAACAGCGCGGCCAGCGGGATCAGCACGATGAGGCTGAGGTACGAGAGCGTAAACCCCAGGGTCAGGCCGAAGCCGGGCAGCACGGTGTGTCGCTTGAAGGTCAATTGCACGTTGTTCTCCGCCCGGAGGACGGCTGTCCAAGCCGTCCCCAAAAAGCTCCAGGCCGTCCTCTGGGATGCCGCGTCATTTCGGCTTGTAGATCGCGTCGAACACACCGCCGTCGTTGAAATGCTCGGCCTGCGCCTTCTTCCACCCGCCGAACACATCATCGACCGTGAACAACTCAACCTTGGGAAACCGCTTCATGGATTCTTCCGCCACGCCCTTTGTATTCCGCGGGCGGTAGCCGTGCTTGGCCGCCAGAGCCTGGCCGGTTGGCGAATACAGGTATTCGAGATACGCCTCGGCGACCTTGCGCGTCCCCCGCTTGTCGACCACGTGATCCACCAACGCGACCGACGGTTCGGCAAGGATGCTCACCGAGGGCACCACCATCTCGACCTCGTCCTTGCCCGATTCTCGCATCGCAAGGAATGCCTCGTTTTCCCAGGCCAGAAGCGCGTCGCCCATGCCGCGCTGAACGAACGTCATGGTCGACCCGCGGGCACCGGAATCGAGCACCGGGACGTGGCGGAACATTTCGCCGACGAACTCGCGGGCCTTGGCGTGGGCCTTCGACACGGCTTCGGCGTGCTTGGGGTCCTGGAGCTTGGCCAGGTCGCCCAACTCGCGTTTCAACACGAATCCCCAGGCCGCCAAGTAGTTCCATCGCGCACCGCCCGACGTCTTCGGATTGGGCGTGATCACCTCCACGCCCGGCTTCACCAGGTCATCCCAATCCTTGATTCCCTTGGGGTTCCCCTTGCGAACCAAGAAGACGATCGTCGACGTGTAAGGGGCGCTGTTTTCGGGCAGCCGCTTCTGCCAGTCCTTGGCGATGAGATCTCCGTGGAGCCCGATCGAGTCCACGTCGTACGCCAGGGCCAGGGTGACCACATCGGCCTCCAAGCCGTCGATCACCGAGCGGGCCTGCTTGCCCGACCCGCCGTGCGACATCTTGATCGACACCTGCTGCCCCGAGGTGCTCTGCCAGTGCTTGGCGAACTCGGCGTTGAATTCGGCATACAGTTCCCGGGTGGGATCGTACGAGACATTCAACAATTCGACCGACTTTGGGGAAGCATCGGACGGACTCGCGCCGCCGGGCGTCGACTCCCGGCATCCTGCCACGAGGCAAACCCCAAAGAAAGCCGCCATGCACCAGACCGAGCGTCCAAATGTCGACACCATCGCTACCTCCTATAGCCTAAGGGTGGGTTTGATTCGTGAGAGAAAGCAACTCGTATGCCCCAACTCCCGAATTGCCAAACGGCACGCCAAATGCTTTCAGCAGTCCACTCTTAGGCCATTTGGCCCTCAAAGGAAGCCATCGGCCGTTAAATATGATGGATCTTCGCCGTTAAATATGCTAGATTATCCGTCGTATCATCAGGGAGGTGTATTTTGGAGCGATTCCGGGCCCTACTTCTCGACGTCTGGCGCGAGGCCTGTCGGCACATCGAAATCGCCGAATCCACCGCGAACATCGCTGCCATGCTTCAGCCACATACCCCTCTTCAGTGGCTGCTGGTTCGCCGCGTGGACTGCCAGCGCAATTGCCTGGAAACCGTGGCGGGAGGGGCTCACGATGGCGGTTTGCCGCCTGCCGAAGTCAGGAACGAATTTCCAGAATCGCAGAAGCGCGCCATGCTCGCCTGGTCGGGCAAAGGAGAATTACTCCTCCGAGGGAAGCCTGCGTCCGAAGGGCTTGAATCCAGCACCGTGATTCCCTCGAGGATCCGCGGGGATTGGGCAGCCGGACCGTTGGGCGATCCCGATAATTTGTCCGGAGTTCTCATCGCGGTTGCGGCGGACGGCGCTCGGTTCGAGCCGTGCCATTTGGAACTGGTGCAGCTCCTCTTAGAGCCGTTTTCCACAGCGTTGGAGAACGACCACCGACTGCGGGAAATCGCCGCTCTGCGCGAGGCGGCCGAGGCCGATCGCCGTTCGCTGCTGACGCGTCTGGGCCGGAAGGCCCTCGGCGACACCGTCGTCGGCGCCGATTCGGGACTCCGCATGGTCATGGATCGCGTGGAGTTGGTCGCGCGTTCCGACGTGCCGGTGTTGATCGTCGGCGAGACCGGCACGGGGAAGGAGCTCGTGGCCCGCTTGATCCACAACCGTTCACCGCGCGCCTCCGGCCCGTTCATCCGCGTCAACTGCGGGGCGATTCCCTCGGAGCTGATCGATTCCCAGTTGTTCGGCCACGAGCGGGGCGCGTTCACCGGGGCGGTCGAGGCCCGGCAGGGATGGTTCGAGCGGGCCGACGGCGGCACGCTGCTCTTGGACGAGATGGGCGAATTGCCGTTGGCGGCCCAGGTGCGGCTTTTGCGAATCCTGCAGGATGGCTGGCTGGAGCGGGTGGGAGGGCACAATCCAATCCACGTCGACGTCCGGATCGTCGCGGCCACGCACCGCGACCTGGCCGCGATGGTGGCCGAGGGACAGTTTCGCGAAGACCTTTGGTACCGGATCGCCGTGTTCCCCATTCATCTGCCGCCGCTCCGCGAGCGGCACGAGGACATCCCTTCGCTGGCGGCGCACCTCGCCGAGAAAGCGGCCACGCGATTCTGCCTGCCGCTGGCCATGCCCACGCCGCAGGACATCGCCCTGTTGCAGGGCTATCCCTGGCCGGGAAACATCCGCGAACTGGCTGCCGTGATCGATCGCGCGGCGATCCTCGGCAACGGCGCTCGGCTGGAAGTGGCGACCGCCTTGGGCGTGGGCAAGGTCCCGCCAGCCGCACCCGCGGTGAACGATCCGCCGAGAGCGTCGCAGCCCGGGCCGAGTTCGCACATCTTGCCGTTGGACGAGGCCATGAGGCGGCACATCGAATCGGCGCTTGTGTCGACGCATGGACGGATCGAAGGCCCCCACGGCGCGGCCCGGCTGCTGAAGATCAACCCTCACACTCTCCGCGCCCGGATGCGCAAACTGAAGATCGACTGGAAGCGTTTTCGTCGCGACGACGACTGACCGCGCGGCGGAGTCCCACAAGAGCAACTCCCTTCTCGGTCTCACGCACCCTGGGTGCTTTATACAACTCGCATGGTCAGGCGGCCTGAGCGAGGCATCCGGCTCCGACTGTCTCTCGACAGTCCCGGATGTTCAGGAAATCCGAGGGAGAACCGGGGAATTGGGCAGTTCACCCTTTGCACACGTCGCAAGCAGGGTGTACTCTGGGACCATTCGAGACACCACGACAGGAGAAGAGACGATGCGCATCATGTTCGCCGTGTGCTGGCTTGCGATGTTGGCCGGGGCAGTGGCCTGCGCGGAGAGTGCCGAAACGACGCTGACGCTGGCCCAGGAAGGCAGGCCCATGGCGACCATTGTGATCGCCAAGGAACCGACCCGGGCGGCGCAGTTCGCGGCCTGCGAACTGCAATGGCATCTCAAGCAGATCACCGGAGGCGAGTTCGCCGTCGCCAAGGAAGACGAACGGATCCACGGTGCGGCCATCCTGGTCGGCGACAGCAGGCGCGTGAGGGCATTGGGGATCGACCCGGACGGGATGAAGACCCAAGAGTACCTGATTCGGTTCACGCCGGAAGCCTTGGTACTGGTGGGGCGCGACAAGAACGACCGCGGCGTGGTGCGCTACGATCCGACGCCGAGCCAGCAGGCGTTTGACACATGGCCTGGCGTGTGGGACGAACAGGGGACGATGTACGCGGTCTACGACTTCCTGGAGCGGCACTGCAACGTTCGCTGGTTCAACCCGACCGAGGTGGGCACCGACTGCCCTCGCCAACCCACGCTGGTGGTCAGCGGCGGCGACTTGCGGCGCGCTCCGTTCATGAAGTACCGCTACGCTGCCTATCCTTCGAGCGAGGCCTACGACCAGTACACCGGTCTGTGGCCCGCGGGCAGCGAGGGGCAGAAGAAATGGGAAGCGGCGGCCTACGCAGAGCTTCACAAACGGTTCGACGGCGGCAGCTACACGCTGGCCAAGCGCGGATGGAACACGCTCTTCCGGCTGCGGCATCGGGAAGGGGGCGAGCAGTGTCCGGGCAATCACTCGCTGTACGGCTACTACCGCCGCTTCTGGGCCGCGGAGAAAGGCCAGGAGGGTCTGTTCGAGGGCAAGCACGCCGACTGGTTCGCGCAGGGCTACGAGGGCCAGCCGCCCCAGATGTGCTACAGCAGCCGCGGGCTGGTCGAGCAGGTCGCCAAGGATGCCTGCGAGTTCTTCGAGACCGGCAAGAGCTACCCGGGGGCCCAAGCCGCCGGCCGCTTCTTCTGCGTCGAGCCCATGGACAACGACCAGTTCTGCAAGTGCGCCAATTGCCAGAAATGGCTGGACGGGCGCGATGCCGACAGCCCGTTCTTCACCAACGGGCGTCACAGCGACTACTTCTTCCAATTCGTCAACGAGGTGGCCAAGATCGTCGGCCGCAAGCATCCCGACAAGCACGTCGTGTGTCTTGCCTACATGACCCACGGCGCCCCGCCGCGACGATTCAAGCTCCCGCCGAATGTCCTCGTCCAGTATTGCTTCGCCTGCAACCGGTTGAACTTCGACCGCCCGTCCTACGAGCACGAGATCAAGCTTCTCAAGCAGTGGCGGCACGAGTATCCGGGCCGGCCACTTTATCTGTGGCTCTACTACACCTTTCCGGTGGAGGTGGCGGTGAACGGCAACTTCCATTGTTTCCCCGGCTTCTTTGCCCGCGCCATCGGCGAACAGTTCGAG
>CAZFKF010000446.1:0-5088 GCA_964518805.1 uncultured Planctomycetaceae bacterium
ATCTTGGCGAGGCATTGGCCACCCTGGCCCAGTGCCGGCCCTCACCCGAACGCTGGACCAAAGAGGCCGAATGTCACTGGCTCCGCGGACACGCTGACCTGGCCCGCCCGCTTCTGGAACAGACCCTGAAGCAGTCCCCAGCCGATCTTTCGGCGCTGCTGCTGTCGGGCACGCTGGCACTTCAAGAGGGGAAGATCGACGCAGCGATCGACGCCCTGGTGCGTGCCACCACGGCCTACCCCCAAGACCACGTCGCGCACTACAAGTTGTCGCTGGCCTACCGCCGGGCGGGCAGGCGCGAGGAGGCGAACCAGCAATCCCGCATCTCCGAGCAGCTCAAGAAAATCCGCCAAGAATTCACGAAGTTGCACGAGAAGGCGGCTGCCGAGCCAAACAACGCGGACGTGCGCTGCCGATTGGGAGTCCTCGCCCATGAACTGGGCCGACCCGATCTAGCCCGGGGCTGGTTCCAAGCAGCGTTGGCTATCGACCCACGCCACCAGGAAACCCTGCGCCAACTTGGCGGTGCACAACCTCCGTCGCGTGGCCGCCCGAAGTAGCTGGCCACGCGACGCGTTCCGGTCGCTTTGGCCCAACGCGTTTCGTGGGGCACGGCACAATGTGCGAGCCGCCATGATGCAGCTACGGCATCAGGTTTCCGGACTTTCTGTTGTCTTCGGCAAGTCGTTCCAGTTTGGCGGGGCCCACCAGCAGGGCACGCAGCAACTCGACGCCCAAGTGGCCAACGAGGAACGCCAGGTATGCCGCCAGCGGACACGCGGCAGAGGCCATCAAAAGCATCGCGGCCAGGGCGGCGCTGTGCTGGTCGGGCGGAAGGGGCCATGCTTTCAAAGACTGCGCAAGCACGTCGGGCCCAAGTTCGAGGGCGCCCGCGTCTGCAAGCGACGGCACGGCCAACAAGAGGATCGCAAAGATGAGCAAGAATCCTCCCCACAGCACGCCGACGCCGAACAGCACCGGAACGGCCCGGACGCCCAGTTTCACGAGGAACGAAAGCACTCCGATCGCCTCCTCACCCGCCGTGGGGTCGGCTGGCAGCGTCAGGTGCAGCGACTCCGGATTGAGTGCGACCACGGCCAGATACTGTAGCAGGATGAAGGCGATCACCGCCGGGAATATCCAACCGAAGTTCTGGCTGGAAACGGCGAAAACCGTCCATCCCACGAGGGCCAACATGCTGGCCAAGAGGCTCAACAAGGCGCAACAGTCCAGGAACACGGGCGAAGGCATGGGGCTGACCGTGACCCGGTCGAGACGCTCCAAGACCCCTGCCACCCGCCGTGCGGCGTATTGAAGCACGGTCAACGCCGCCACGGCTCCGATGCCGAACAGGATGGCCCAAAGCGAGTGATATTTCACGCCGAGGGCCACCTGCGTGCCCAAGAGCATCACCATGGCCACGTAGAGCACGTAGTGCCCAACCATGGCGAAGAGCGTCCCCGTGGCACGGACGAACTCGGCGTTGAACGCGGTCCGTGCGGTCTCCAGGATCACGTCGAACAGATGCCGCGATTCGCCCTCACGTGCCCGCTCGAACGCCGACGGCGAGGTTTCAAACGCCGGGCGCACGGGCCGAGATGGAACCAACTCGCCTACCGACGGAGCCGCAGGAGTCGGCGGCTCGGCCAATTTCACCGGTTCGGCGGCCTTGGTCGGCTCGACGGCCCGCGGTGCGTCGGCCCTTTTCGCGGGCTCTGCCTTCTTCGCGGCCTCCGATGGCAAGTCCTCTGGTTCGGCCTTGCCAGGGCCGGGAAGACTCGAAGGCTCCTCTTTGGCTGCAGCGGGTTCTTCCTGGTCGAAGAGGCCCTTGACCCGCCGCGCAGGAACCCATTGTTCCATCCCCTCGCGCCACACGAGTTCTTCGGCCGCAAGTTCCCCGTGGTCGGCAAGCTGCTTCAACTCGGCGGCGGACACCGGCCCGAATCGCTTGGAAGCGCGGGTGTAGAACCATCCGGTTGGCGGCATGGCTGGGGGTTCAAGCCGATCTTAGAGGTTGGTTGTTTATGGCCGAACGAGGGGGTTTTGCGACAGCAGCGAATCCGCGTCTCCTGGAGGTTTCCCCCCGAATCCCGTTGGCCGGCTTGCCGCGCGTCTCTCGCCGCCGTCGACCCTAGTGAACATTATATCTTCCCGCCGCGCAACCCACGACGGTCTGACGCTACTTTCCGCCCCCGTGCCGCAGGATTATCATAGGGGCTTGCATCGAAGGCGAAGTTGTCCGAAGGAGAATACCCCATGGCGGCTTATCAGGTTCCGACGCTCACCAAGGCTCCGAAGGTCAAAAAGAATCAGGTCCTGCTGGTAGCCAGCGGAGATCTGCGACTCTCGGCGAACCAGCAGTGCTGGCCCGCCCAGAAGGAAATGGAGGATGCCCTCACCCAGGCCGTGGCCGATGCCGGCTACGAACTGGTCCGGGCCCATCCGTACAAGGCCGACGAGCAGCATGGGTTCATTGGCTCGCAGAAGGAAGGGATGTGCGTCTTCGCGGGCATCGATCCGTCGGCTCCCGTGATCGTTGCCGAGGCGGTGTGGCAGTACTCGCACCACGTCCTTTCCGGCCTGCTGAGCCACAAGGGTCCGATCCTCACCGTGGCCAACTGGTCGGGCACGTGGCCGGGGCTGGTGGGCATGCTCAACCTCAACGGCTCGCTGACCAAGGCCGGCAAGAAGTACTCGACCCTTTGGGCCGAAGACTTCGCCGATGCGGGGTTCCGCAAGCTGCTGGGCAAGTGGCTCGACAAGGGCGAGGTCCGCCACAAGACCGACCACGTGGTTCCGCTGAAGAAGGTGAAGATTCCCTCGTCCGAGCGCCGACTGGGCGAGGCCCTGGCCGCCCAATTGCATCGCGAAAAGGCCATCATGGGCATCTTCGACGAGGGGTGCATGGGCATGTACAACGCCATCATCCCCGACGAGCTGCTCAATCCCGTGGGCGTGTACAAGGAACGCCTGAGCCAATCGGCCCTCTACTACGAGACCACGCAGGTCAGCGACGATGAGGCCAGGGCGGTCAAGCAATGGATGGTCGATCGCGGCATGAAGTTCGTCTTCGGACCCGATCCGCTGAAGGATCTGAACGAAGCCCAGGTCCTCATGCAGTGCAAGATGTACATCGCCGCCATGCGGATCGCCGACGACTTCGGCTGCCACACGATCGGAATTCAATACCAACAGGGGCTCAAGGATCTCCTGCCCGCCAGCGACCTGGTCGAAGGCACGCTCAACAACGGCGACCGCCCGCCCGTCACCAGCCGCGATGGTCGCCGCATCCTCTACGATGGCCAGCCGTTGCCGCACTTCAACGAGGTCGACGAATGCGCGGGCCTCGACGGCCTGATGACGTACCGCGTTCACAAGTGCATGGACCAGCCGGTCGAGAACACGCTGCACGACGTGCGTTGGGGCGATATCGACCGCTCGGGCACGGTCGAGGACTACGTGTGGGTGTTTCTCATCAGCGGCTCGGCCCCGCCGGCTCACTTCATCGACGGCTGGAAGGGCGCGTCCAGCGAACGCCAGCCCGAGATGTACTTCCGCCTCGGCGGCGGCACGCTTAAGGGCATCTCCAAGCCGGGCGAAATCGTCTGGTCGCGGATCTACGTCGAGAAGGGGAGCATGAAGATGGACCTTGGCCGGGCCGGGGTCGTCGAACTGCCCAAGCAAGAGACCGACCGCCGCTGGCAAGAAACGACCCCGCAGTGGCCGATCATGCACGCGGTCCTGTACGGCGTCTCACGCGACGAATTCATGGCCAAGCACAAGGCCAACCATATCCAGGTGGCCTACGCCAACAGCGCCAAAGAAGCCGACGCCGCACTGCTGGCCAAGGCTGCGATGGCCGATGCCATGGGCATGGAAGTCTCGCTCTGCGGCACGCGCAAGAACGGCAAAGCCTGGGATTGATTGCCGCGCTCGTGCAACCCGAGGCGGCCGTCAGACGGCTCGGTCCGATCGATCGTAGACCGCCGCGCTGGTCGCGCGCCGCGGCTTGCTCTCGTCCACGGAGTCTGCGCCCGCCTTCTGGGCATGCGGCCCTTTTCGCCGCGACGCGCCTCAACAGCCGGCCAAGCCCGGTCCGATCGATCGATTTCCTCTTTACTTCCCCGTGCCCATCCTTCATCATTCATAGTCAGGCTTATCTGAGGCGCGACGACCATGAATCAAGAGCAACCAGTCGGCGAACCAGTCCAGCGGGGAAGGCCGTTCTCCATCGAAGTGGCGGATCGCGTCAAGCGGCTCCCCCCTTACCTGTTCGCTCGAATCAACAAATTGAAGTACGAAAAACGTCGCCGGGGCGACGACGTGATCGACTTGGGGATGGGCAATCCCAGCGACCCCCCCGAAGACTTCATCGTGGACAAGCTGGCCGAAGCGGCCAGGGACCCTGGAAACCACGGCTACAGCGACTCGTTGGGGTTGCTGAACCTCCGCCGGGAAGTGGCGAGCCGGTACTTCAAGCACTACGGCGTCCGTCTCGACCCGGAACGAGAGCTGGTTGTCTGCTTGGGATCGAAAGAGGGGTTCAGTCACCTTTGTCTTGCGTTGCTGGGTCCTGGGGATACGGCGATCATCCCGAGCCCATCCTATCCACCACACCTTTTCGCGGTCGCGTTGGCCGGTGGCAGTCAAATCGTACTCGACATGGCCGATACGGAGAAATTCCTCACCAACGTTGCGTACACGTGCCAGCATCTCCATCCGCGGCCGAAGTTGTTGGTGGTCAACTACCCCCATAACCCGTCGACGGCGGTGGTCGAGCCTGAGTTCTATGTGGAAGTGGTGAAGCTGGCGAAGCGGTATGGTTTCATGGTGGTGAGCGATCTGGCCTATGCCGACGTGACGTTCGACGGTTACCAGACGCCGAGTTTCCTGGCCGCCCCCGGAGCGATCGACGTTGGGGTCGAGCTCACCACAATGAGCAAAGGGTACAACATGCGGGGGTGGCGGATCGGTTTCTGCGCCGGCAATGCCGAGATGATCCGCGCCTTGTCGACGATCAAGACGTATTACGACTATGGCATGTTCGAGGCGATCCAGATTGACGGGATCAAGGCCTTGGGCCATAGG
>CAZFKF010000447.1:0-5086 GCA_964518805.1 uncultured Planctomycetaceae bacterium
CGCGGTGCCGAACTTCTTGGCGAACTCGATCGACCGGTTGTGCATCACGCCCGCCCCGGCGCTGGCCAGCTCGAGCATCTCGTCGTAGCTGATCTGTTTCATGCGGCGGGCCTCGGGCACGACGCGCGGATCGGTGGTGTAGACGCCGTCGACGTCGGTGTAGATTTCGCAGCTTTCGGCGTGCAGCACGGCCGCCAGGGCCACGGCCGTGGTGTCGCTGCCGCCGCGGCCCAGCGTGGTGATGTCGTCGGAGGGATTGATCCCCTGGAAGCCGGCCGCAATCACCACGTTGCCCGCGTCGAGGGCCTTGCGAATCCGATCCGCTGAAATCGAGCGGATGCGGGCCTTGGTGTGGGTGCTGTCGGTGATGATGCCCATCTGGCCCCCGGTCATGCTGATCGCCTGGTCGCCCAGGGCGTGGATGGCCATGGCCATCAGGGCCACGCTCACTTGCTCGCCGGTCGCGAGAAGCATGTCCATTTCCCGCGCCGGCGGCTGCGACGTGATCTGCTTGGCCAGATCGATCAGATGGTCCGTGGTGTGGCCCATGGCGCTCACCACGGTCACCACTTGGTGGCCGTCCATTTTCGTACGGATCGCCTTGCGCGCCGCGGCGAGGATCTTCTGACTGTCTGCTACACTGGTGCCGCCGAATTTCTGAACGATGATGGACATGAGTAGGGGTTGGGGGTCAGGGGTTAGAAGTTTGGAGGTAGAAACCAGGAATTGGGAGTACGGACGCCGCGGGTGGTTTAGGCGCGGCTTGCGATCGGCGTAGTTCTCCAGGAGTTCGCCGATCCGGCAACCAAAGGTCTCGCGGGGACTTCGCGGTCCGTGCTGAAAGTCACTGCCCTCCGCTCGCTGCCGTTCGTCCACTTTTCACGAAGAAATCCATCAGTCTCCATCCGTCGGCAAAGGCCAACTTCGATCCCGCGGCGGCCGTTTCGCTGTACGCGGTGGCGGCGTCGGGCTCGACGCCCGCGCCGGCCACGGTCCAGGGGACCAAGCCGTGGCTGTGCGTCTTGGTTCGTAGCGGCGTAGGATGGTCGGGCGTGACCAGGATGCGATACTGGCCGTGCTTCCGGATCGCCTCGAACACCGGGGCCACGATGTGCCGATCGATGGCCTCGAGGGCCTTAACCTTGGCCGCGGTATCGCCTTCGTGCGACGCCTCGTCGGTCGCCTCGACGTGAACGCAGACCAGGTCGGTCTCCTCAAGGGCCTGGACGGCGTAGCGTCCCTTGGCCGCGTAGTCCGTGTCGGTGTAACCGGTCGCCCCGGGCACGTCAATCCGCCTCCACCCCAAGAGCATCGCCAGTCCGCGAAGCAGATCCACCGCGGTGATCATGGCGCCTTGAATTCCATACCGCTGGGCAAAGGGTGTCAGACGCGGCGTGCTGCCCTGGCCCCAAAGCCAGATGTTGGTGGCCGGCAGCTTGCCCGCCTGACGCCGCCGGGCATTGGCCGGATGATCGGCGAAGACGGCCACGCTTTCGGTCATGAGTCGGTTCAACAGATCGCTCCCCGGCCCTCGCGGGTAGCTGTCCAGCACCGATTGGTCGGTCAGGTCGTGGGGGGGCGTGGTGCGGGTGTCGGGCGAAAACGGGGCGGCACTTCGCTCGCCTCGACAGACCAACAGGTTACGATAGCTAACCCCGGGGTAGAACGTCAGCCCGTCCGAACCGAGCCGCTCCTGGAGCGTACGCATCAACTCGGCCCCGTCTTCGTTCGAGATGTGTCCCGCGGTGAAGTCGACCATCACCTGGTTCTCGATGGTCACCAGATTGCACCGGACCGCCCAATCGTTCGGCCCCAAGGCGATACCCTGGGCGGCCGCCTCCAATGGGGCTCGGCCGGTGAAATGCTCCAGCGGGTTGTAGCCGAACAGGCTCAGATTGGCCACGTCGGAGCCGGGGGGCAGCGACTTGGGCGTATGGCACGCCTGGCCGACCACGCCGGCTTGAGCCACGGCATCCATGGCCGGCACGTTGGCCGCTTCCAGTGGGGTCTTTCCGCCCAGCGACTCCTGCGGTTCGTCCGCACACCCATCGGGAATAATAATGGCGTATTTCATGGCTACTCCCGGACCCGCATGCGGATACTCTTGGGGCGAACGAACGGCGACTTCTCGATGGCGGCCATGGCTCCGCTCATCGCCCCTTCGGTGGCGCGATGGGTCATGATGACCAGCGGCACAACCCCTTCGGCTTCGCCCTCGGTTTCGTGCTGGATGACGGAAGCAATGGAGATATCGTGCTTGCCGAGCATGCCGGCAATCTCGGCCAATACGCCCGGTCGATCCTCGACGGACAACCGCAGGTAATAGCGACCGGCCACCTTGGCCGAATCGCGGGCCGAGACCGGGGCTTCGCGATGGTCGGACCACAGTTCCAGGGTCCGGAAGGTAATTGCCGCCCGTCCGACCACGGTGTCCAGAACGTCGGCCACGACCGCGGAGGCCGTCGGCATTTGACCGGCCCCCTGACCGTGGAAGAAGACCCGGCCAACGGCATCGCCCACGACTCGGATCGCGTTGAAGTTCTCGCGGACCTCGGCCAGCGGCGTGCCGTGGCGCAGCAAGGTGGGCGAAACGTGCAGTTCCAACCCTTCGGGGACCAATTCGGCCACGGCCAGAAGCTTGATCCGATATCCGAGCTCTTTTGCGTAGCGAATGTCGGCCAGATCGACCGAGGTGATCCCGACGCGGGCAATGTTTTTCCAATGGACCCGCGCCCCAAACCCGAGGTGGGCCAGGATGGCGAGCTTCTGCGCGGCGTCGCTGCCATCAACGTCCATGGAGGGATTTGCTTCGGCATAACCCAGTCGTTGAGCACCCGACAGGGCGGTCTCGTAACTCGCCCCTTGGTCTTCCATCTGCGTCAGGATGTAGTTGCTGGTGCCGTTAAGGATGGCATGAATCGAGCGGATCTGGTTGGCCGATAGGCATTGGCCGATGGCAGCGATGATCGGAATCCCGCCTCCCACCGAAGCTTCAAACGCGATCGAACGGCCCAACTTCCTTGCCCGGTTGAACAGTTCGGCTCCGTGCTCGGCCAGGAGGGCTTTGTTTGCCGTAACCACATCTTTACCGCTTTCGAGAAGCTGCAGCACGATGGAGCGAGCCGGCTCAAACCGCCAATCAGCTCGATCGCCACCTTGACATCGGGATCGTTGGTAATCTGGGAGAGATCGTTGGACAGGATTCCGTCGGGCAGCGCGAAGCCGCGGGACCGCGCGACGTCCATGTCCACCACTTTGGCCAACTCAACGCGTTTGCCAACCCGGCGAGCGATGCGATCACCGGCTTCAAGGAGGATTCGGCAGACCCCTGTTCCGATGGTTCCAAAGCCAACCAGGCCGATCTTCACGGTTTCCATCGAGACACCAACCCATAAGAACGTAAAGCCCCGAATTCGTTATCGTAGGCTAGTCGGGGGGATTCCGTCAAGGTGACGCATCCCCCGCTACGCTGCGGTGTGGATTCCGCTATTTGAGCCATCTGCTGCGGGCCCGCTTGGGCCCTATACCATGGGCTCGGGGTGACCGTGACCGTTGCGCCGGGTGTGCGTTCCCAGCAGGCGGAACCCGATGTCGGATCGGATAAACGCGTAGAGCGCGGCGACGATGACGGCCAGAACAGCGCCGGCGATCCACTTGTTGTAGGCGTGGTCCTCGAAGATGCTCCCTTGGCCGACCTCGGGCATGGCGGTTGGAGCCGTGGGGAGGCCGTACTGATCCGCCAGACGGCGGATCTCTTCCATGTGGATTACGGGAATCCCCTCCTGGATGAACCGGGGCATGATTCCGTCGACCTGCTTGATCTTGGCCGGGGGGCGAAGGTTGAGTCCCGGTTGAAACATCCGCTTGCCCAAGCTGCGGCCCACGGAGACGGTGCCCGCCCCGACGTTGATGTACGCGCGAATGGGATCGCGTCCGGCCTGTTTCCGATAGATTTCCATGCGCCGCTGGATGCTTTGCTCGAAGCTATCGGCCTTGAGCATGGGGACCCGGTTGCGGCGAATGGCTTCGTCGATCAACTGCTTGCCCTCATCGGTCAACCCTTCGCCGCGGTCGGACTGGCCGCCCGGCGAGACGGCCACCGAGCGGAACGATATTACGTCTTTCTCGCGAAGGATGCGTTCCATGTCGATCCACATGAGTTCGGGCACGTTTGCCCCCCACTGGGAAGCCGAAGCGCTGTGGATCACGATGGGTTTGACCTTGAGCGTTTCGAGTGCCACGTAGACCGCCAGGTTGATCGCCGGAAACGAGCCCGAACAGCCGACAGCCACGACATCGCCTTCCTTCACGCCGGCGCGTTTGAGCAGATCGACCACCACGGCGGCGAAGTTCGGATTGATCGTGGTCTGCTTGGAGTCGAGATCGCCAGCGAGCGTAGTCACGGGCGACATGCGGATTCCGATCAAGCCGCTCTCGGTCGGGTCGAACTCGGGGGCAATGGGGACGCCGGTCTGGAGCCGGGCGTAGTAGATCTCCTCCATGCCCTGAGCGGCCTTCTCGGCCGCGGCCAGCTTCTCCGCATAGAACGGTCGGCGTTGACTGACCGGCGAATGCTCGACGAGGGTTATTCCCCCCAGGGAAACGAGGGCGATCAGGGCCAAGGCCGGCCGGGAGACGGCACGCGGGCGCCAATAGATCTTCTTCATAGCTTCACGTCCGCCCCAAGCACCAGGATCAGGATCAGCCGAACGACGACCGACGCCGTCAACAGCGCGCTGAGCGTTTCCACCAACCCTTGCCGGTCCATCCAAAGCGCGATCAGGCCGGGAATGATGTACCCAATCACCTTCAGATCGACGGTGCCGGACAAGGAGGCGCCGCGCACGATATCGTAGGGAAGCGCGTCCATGAACAGCCGGACCAGGTAGCCGGTGAGGATCATCAGCACGGTCCGCCGTTTGCCGTAGATGATGATCAGCGTGGACATCAGGTGGACCACGAGATAGGTCACCAGGCCGACGCCGATGGTCAGCACCACGTCCTGCGGCCGGTCGAGGCTGAGGGCGAAATAGCCGGGAACGACCATGCCGCCGGCGGCCAGCCCGAAGATCTCCGAGAAGACCAG
>CAZFKF010000448.1:0-5081 GCA_964518805.1 uncultured Planctomycetaceae bacterium
TGCGCGGCCGATGGAACGGATACCGGCGCAACGGCCAATACGGCGCGTTCATGGGAGAAGTTATGTCCGCGCTGTCCGGGGCTAACAAGGCGCGCCCCATAACAGTGTAATCGGGGCGCGCCGAGAAGCTAGAACAATCTGCGCGGAATCGCAAGGGCAGGGGAAACACCCCTGCCCTTTTCTATTGCGCGCGGCAAGCTAACCGGCCGATCGGCAAACGGCATCGGGCATGTTGTCCGCAAGCTAACCTTGCCCCTGCCCGGTCTTGACCTGGAATGCTGGCATCGGGAATCGGGCAGGTTGCTTTCCCCATTGCTGGCATCGGGCAGGTTGAAGCAAGCGCGGTAACGTAACCGCGCCCCTGCCCGATGTTGAACTGGCCTACTGGCCTACTGGCATCGGGCAGGTTGCTCCCCTGGAATCGGGCATCGGGCGGGTTGCTCCCCATTGCTGGCATCGGGCAGGTTGAAGCAAGCGCGGTAACGTTACCGCGCGGCAACCTTACCGCGCCCGAAGCTACGTTTCCTCACGCGCGGTTACGTTACCGCGCCGCGCGGTTAGCTTAATCGCGCTACCCCGCAATTACCTAACCGCGCGGTTACGTTACCGCGCAACCGGACCCTACCCGCCCGATGCTGGAATCCGGGCAAGCCCCCTCATTGTCTCGCAAAGGGGCTGGAAACCTGCCCGGAAGCTAGCGAATTTGACTGCAAAATGCTCGGTTTGCAGTCAAATCGGGAATCGGGCAGGTTGCGGAACGGAACCGATGCCCGATGCCGACCAGACGGGAGGGTCAAAATCGTCACGACCGATCCAACCGGCGAAATCGGCACCACGGGCCGCTCCTTCCTCTCCGGTCAGGCGGTCGCCAGCAGGGTTCGATGCGGCAGGAGGTGGTTACCGATGGTTAGCCTTCTGATAACCCGCACATTATCGACATACAAAACCAAATTCATATCAAGCGCGCATATAATAGTAATGTGTGGGTTATCCAGAAGGCTAACCCACTAACCAGCGCAACTTGAAGGATGCCAAGCACTTCGGGCGTTCCCCTCGGACCTACTAGCTAACCAAGCCCGACTTCTGATGGGGTGAGGGTTAGCTGATCCGCTAACCCAAGTGATTAACCATCGACCTGCCCGATGCAGTGTTCCGGGTAGATCAATGGCCGTTCCAGGTAGATCAACAGTCACCTGCGGGAGGCGAGGCTGGCGGAGCCCGTAGACGATGGCGGCAGACCGGCTAGCTGCTGGCGTCTTGCGGCCCGACGCCCGATTCCTGTTTCTCGTTCTCTTCCGTTTCCTCTTCTGCTTCCTCTTCCAGCGCATCCCGCCGATCCGGCAGAACTCCCTCGTAGTCGGCGTCCATGTTCGAGTACATGCGGAGCAGTCTGGCCCAAGGGCCAAAACCGGCCTTGACGGCTACTTCGATCAGCGCGAGGGTTCTGGCTGGTTGGGCCTCGTCCCCGACCCGCAGCCCGCTGGCAAGATACTGCTCGCCGGTCGAGAACTGGATCAGCGCGCCGGTCGGCCGGACAAGAATGTCCCGGATCACCAGACCGGCATCCAGCAGCTTCTTCATGTTCCTGAGCGACGGCTGCGGTTCGCCGGTTTCGGGTTCTAGCGAGATTCCCGAGTTTGTCGGCTGGTACGACTGCACCCCTTCCCTGAACATTCGCAACGGTTCGGTCACGATGTCCATGGCGCGTCTCCGGTTTGGCAGCAAGGTTCCACGATTAGGATAGTTGTCCCGACGCTTTTCGACAAGCTCAGTGGTTCTATCGACAAGTCTACCTCTCTAGCTCCGGAATGATGTCAAGCGGAAGAAACAAAGTGGACATTGGGCATGAACATTGAGGTGTCCATGCGGCGGACGCCGCGCTGGAGGAGGCGATGCGCCACATGGCTTTCGACAAAAAGCATCCCAGCGTCTACAAGAGCGCCGACGAAGGGCGACTCGCGTATCTGATCTTTCACCCTGGGTCGATCTTGAAGTGGCTGATCGACAAGAACGCCTTTGATTGGGGTAGGGTCGGCTGAGCACTCCCGCTTGATCCAGTATCAGGCGAGGATCGAAGGCCATTGGGCCGGCACGCAGCCGCCAAATCTGCCAGCCGGCGTTGTTTTTAAGGACATCGGGCAGGTCTTGTCCTCGTATACGGCCCCCTCCATCTCGAAGTTCGGGCCGACAGGCCGCTTCCTCGTCAGTGTCGCCAGCCTGGGCGGATGATCCTGGCTGATCGGCGTCTTTCCCTTGCTGCGGCGTGCGTGTAAACGCTTTCTTCTCCGCATCCACACCCTCGTTCTGCGGCCTTTAGGCCGGCTACGGGCTGACAGCGGACCGCCGTGTCGAACAATCTTGGTCATCCCCGCAGATTCGGTGAAAAAAAACCGCGTTTTGGGCCTTATCTGTAGGGTAAAGAGAAATGCGCAATGCAACGAGTCATCGACCCTGCCGATCCGCGCCGGTGCAAAGGCGTCAATCCCGAGGGCCAATGCTGGAACCGGGCGGAGGAGGGGTCGGACTACTGCCGGGCGCATCACGGCGTCAACCTGGCACCTGCCCGAAACATGAGGCAGTACCTCCTGACGAAGGTAGAGGAGCGGACGAGGCTGGCTTGCTTCGCCGAGCATGACGAGATCAAGTCGCTGCGGGACGAGATCGCCTTGACTCGTATGCTGATCGAGAAGCTGTACAACTCGATCAACAACCATACTGATCTTTTCACGACTTGCGGCCCGCTCAACAAGCTTCTGTTGACCGTTGACACGTTGGTGAAGGATTCGCACAAGCTTGAGAAGAGCTTGGGCAATCTGCTCGGACGGCCGGCCGTTTTGCGGGTCGGTCAGCAGATCGTCGAAATCCTCATGGTGCGGCTGGAAGGCATACCGGGCTACGAGCGGCTGGTGGACAGCATCCTCGACGATCTGGGGCCGACGATCAATTCGGCGACCAACGAAACGGAGAACGTGAAGGCCGCCCGCGCTCTGCCGTCGCCCGAGGCTTGATGAATCTCGTCTGCAAAGTCTGCCGCATTCGTCCGGCGATGTTCAACGAAGACCGTTGCGAAAGCTGCTGGTCAGACGATCAAGAGCGTTACAACCGGCGGAAGATCGCCAATGTCCATACGATGGTCAACAGTTCGCGGCAGGTGAACGATGTTCCGGTATCGGAAAAACCCGTTCACCCCCGACGAGATCAAGTCCGGCGACCTGATCGGTTTCAGCGGCGATAGCTGGCTGAGCGCGCTGGTCAACATCGCCACATACGGAATCCCGTTTTGGAGTTTGAGTCACGTTGGCATTCTCGGGCAGGCGGACGACGGACGGCTGCTGTTGTTCGAGAGTACGCAGCTTGACGATCTGCCTTGCGAGATCACCGGCGAAGTGTTCCTGGGAACGCAGGCCCATCAGTTGGAACACGTCGTCAACGTCTACAAAGGGAAGGTCTGGCACTATCCCGTTTATCGCCCGTTGTACGTGAGCGAGGACGAGCGATTCTCCGAATTTCTGATGGCGACGCTGCATGTGCCCTACGACAAGATGGGGGCCTTTCGTTCGGCAGGCGTCGGTTTGTCTTTCGTTGAATCCTTGCTGCGCCCCGACAACCTCAATTCGATCTTCTGCTCCGAACTCGTGGCCGCCGCTTACGCTTGCATCGGCTTGTGGGCGACTGACAACGTATCGCGGTGGAGCCCGAATCGACTCGTTCGGCGGCTACGTTCGGCCGGAGTCTTACGCAAGCCGAGGAGATTGAAGTGACCACGAGACGAATCCTCTTCTTGTTGACCCTGGCGGTTGCGGTCGCAGGGTGCGAAGTCGCCGACAACACCGGAAACCGCGCAGTCACAAAGGAACGCCCGACCGTCAACTTACCGCTTTCCGTGCGGCAAAAGAATTGGCTGGGCGATCGAGGCGAGGGATCGTGTGTCTGGGCGAGCACCATATCTCTGCTACGGTGGCAAGGTCGCTACCGGACAGCAGAATGGGTACGAAGCAACTACGGCGATGGAGAATGGCCCGACAACCACGCGGCGAAGCTTGAGAGGGCCGGCATCCGTTACGCCTACGTCACCAACGGCGACGTGCGGTTCTTGGAGTGGTGCTTGCGAACACGCCGCGGCGCTGGGGTCACGGTCATGGGCGGCGCTCACTGCGTCAATCTCGTCTTCCTGGATGATCGCTGGGCCTGCCTCTTGGACAACAACGACGTGCCACGCTACCGTTGGGTTCCACGTAAGACGTTCCTGGCGGAGTGGCGGGCGAGCTACGGGTGGGGCTTTACCGTGGTGTACTCGCCCACACCGCCGCTCCCGCCGTAATGCCGGCGCGTGATCCGGCTTTGGCGGCAGTTACACAGAGGCGTAATCATCTTCGACGCAAGTATGGATTAACCGAGGAGGACTACGAGGACGCCTTGAGGAGACAAGGTGGTCGTTGTGCGAGATGCGGTTCGGACAATCCCGGTTCGGGAAAGCTGCACTTCACGATCCTTCGCCGTGGACATCACCGCTCGGGCAACATCCAGCTTGTGTGTTCGCAGTGTTCGGCATCGTTGCGGGAGGCCCAGAAGTCGCCATACGTGCGAACAGAAGATGGCGTCCGAAGACTTTGCCCTCGGTGCGGCAAGTTGCTACCTCTGGAGGACTTCTACAGGCACATCAACAACAAGCCCACGAGTCCCTGTAAACAGTGCATCACGGCGTTGGGTCGAGAGACATCGCATTCGCAGACGCGCCGCGAACGAAGCCGTCGCAAGAATCTGAGGAGCTATGGCCTGACGGAAGACCAATACCGCGCATTGCTGGAAAAGCAAGGTGGCGGGTGTGCAATCTGCGGCGCAACGGACCCAGGTCGCAAGGGCGATCGCAATTTCTGCGTCGATCACGATCATCGCACCGGCGCTATGCGGGGCCTGTTGTGTCATCGCTGCAATCAGGCCATAGGCCATTTGAAGGATAGTCCCGACTTTTGCCGCAAGGCCGCAAATTACCTTGAAACAAGTCTCGAAGAAATGAGGAAGCCATGAACAAGCTGCTCCTGAGTGTGCTGTGCTTGCTCGCCCTCACTGCCGTTCCTTGC
>CAZFKF010000449.1:0-5074 GCA_964518805.1 uncultured Planctomycetaceae bacterium
CCCGCGCCCCAGTCCGGCCATCGTGGCGTCGACCCGGTTTGCGCCGTGAATGATGGCCTCGATGGTGTTGGCGAAGGCGAGTTGCTGGTTGTTGTGGGCGTGGATTCCCACTTGCTTACCACTCGGCTGGGCATACTGAAGGTACTTCTTGACCAACAGTTCAACCTGTTCGGCGTACAGCGAGCCGAAGCTGTCGACCACGATGATCGCGCATGCCGGGCTCTGCGACAGCAATTCGAGGGCCTGCTCGATCTCAAGCTCCGAGGCACGCGACACGGCCATCAGGTTGGCCGTCACCTCGTAGCCCTTGTCGGCGGCGTCCTTGATCATGTCGATCGCTTCAGGGACCTGGTTGACGTAAAATGCCACGCGAATCAGGTCCAGCACGCTGTGATTCTTGGGCAGGATGTCGGTTCGCCAGTCCGACTTGCCGGCATCGGCCATGACCGAGAGCTTGAGCTGCGTGGGATTGTCGCCGACGATCCGGCGCAGGTCGTCCTCGTCGCAGAACTTCCAGTTGCCGAACTTGCCGGGCGCGAAGATCTTCTTGGATGCCTTGTAACCGACTTCCATGTAATCGATCCCCGACTCCACGCACGCCTGATACACGGCCTTGACGAACCCGTCGTCGAAATGGTGGTCGTTGATCAACCCGCCGTCGCGAACCGTACAGTCGAGCACCTTCAATTCCGGCCGGTAGGTAATCCATGGAGCGGTCACAGGGCAATCCTCGTTTGTCTCGCGGTGGGATGGGGAAAGCCGAATCGCCGGACGCGTTCCGTCCGACCTCGGACCCAACAACATAACTCTAGTTCAACGCCCGCACCAACGGTATGGCTCTGCAAAGTTTGCGGTGCGAACCGAGGACAGCCGGGTGGTGCATCCCACCCCTACATGGCTGCTTGGTGCGGGGGCTTTCCGTGAGGCCAATCCATTTGATTGCTTCTTGTCCCGTGACCGTGTATGGTAGCGGACTACTGTCCCACGGCATCCAAGGCCAGGATTAACAAGGAGTTCCGGTCATGAGTCAACACCAGCACGATCATCAGCATAGTGAGCATTCGGGGACGCCGCGCACGCATTGTTGCCCGTGCGGCCACGGGACGGATGCCAGTGGCGTGAGCCGCCGGAACTTCCTGGGCGGAATGAGCGCCGCGGCGGCGCTGGGCAGCGTGACGCTCGGCGGATTGTCGTGGTCGGCCCTGGCCGCCACGGGTCCGGAAGTCCGTCCCGCCCCGCCGCGACGGCCGCTGGTCATCAAGCCCGTCCTGATCTATGCCACGTACAAACCCGCCAAGCAGACGAGTTGGCGGAGTTGGGGCGGCATCCAGACTCAGCAAGACGTGGACCAAGAACTCGTGCGGATCAAGGGCGAACTGGAGAAACTCGGCGCTAGGGTCGATTTCCCGGTGCAGTTCCTGCCGGTGGCCGCGGTGCAGAATGCCAACGAGTTGGCCAAACACGCCGACGTGGCCACAGCCGACGTGCTGTTGGTCTACGCTGCCGGGGGCTGGGTCGAGGGCCTGGAAAAGTACGGCAAGCACGTCGTCTTCTTCCTCCGGCATTACTCCGGTCCGCTGTCCCTCTGGTACGAGATCGTCAGCCCGCACTACCTCCGTCAGCGAACCGACGAGCAGAAGATCAAGGGTGTCGAGCCGAACGACGTGGTGGTCGACAACCCGAACGAGTTGATCTGGCGGCTGCGGGCCCTGTGCGGACTGGTCAATACCGTGGGAACGAAGATTCTCGCGATCGGCGGGCCCGCCGGCTGGGCTCAGCCGGGACAGGTCGTTCCCGACCTGGTCCGCAAGAAGTTCAAGTTCGACATCGTCACCATCGATTATGCCGACCTGGGCAAGCTCATCGAGGCCGCTAAGAAGGACACCGCGGAAGTGGCAATGGCCCGCAAGCGGGCCGCCGAGTACGTGAAACTCCCCGGCACGTCGATGGAAATCCCGCAGCAGCCACTGGACAATGCGTTCCTGTTGGAGCAGGTGTTCCGAAAATTGATGGTGACGCACGGGTGCCGGGCGATCACGATCAACGGCTGTATGTCCACGATCATGCCGCTGTCGGAAACCACCGCCTGCATGCCGCTGAGCACGATGAACGACGACGGCTACATGTTCTTCTGCGAATCGGACTTCGTCGTGGTGCCCGCCGGGGTGCTGCTGGTGAACATTTCGGGGCGTCCCAATTTCCTCAACGATCCGACGTACCCGCACGACGGGATCATCACCTTGGCCCACTGCACCGCCCCGCGCAAGATGGACGGCAAGAACCTCGAACCGGTGCGGATCCTCACGCACTTCGAGTCCGATTACGGCGCGGCCCCCAAGGTCGAGATGAAGCCCGGGACCAAGGTGACCAACATCATCCCCGACTTCAAGGTGAATCGCTACTTGGGCCTGCGGGGCGAGATCGTCTGCGCCCCCTTCCTGCCGATCTGCCGCTCGCAGATCGACATCAAGATCGCCTGCCCCGAGCAGGTGCTCGCCGAGAAGATGGTCGGCTTCCACTGGATGACGATTTACGGCGACTACATCAAGGAAGCCGGCTACGCCTTGAAGAAGCTGGGGATCGGGTGGGAAGTGCTCGGGTAGCATGATCCTGTATTGCGTACGGCACGGGGAAACCACCTACAATGTGGAGGGGAGGCTCCAGGGCCATTCGGACCTCCCCGCCCTTTCCCCTCTCGGACAGCAGCAAAGCGAGGCCACGGCCGCGGCCTTGACCGGGAAACCGATCGAGGCCGTGTTTGCCAGCCCGCTGCGCCGCGCCCTCCAGACCGCCGAGATCATCGGCCGGCGTCTGCAACTTGCAGTCCACACCGATCCGCGGCTCAAGGAGATCGACGTGGGCGTATTCCAGGGCCAGTTGCGCACCGACCTGGAGATGCACCAGGCCGAGGCGTTGAGACAATGGCTTTCCGGTGATCCCGATTTCGTCATCCCCGGCGGCGAATCGCGCAATCAACTGGCCCGCCGCGGCCGCGAGGCGTTCGAGGCGATCTTCCGCTCGGGCCTCGAACAGGTCGTCGTGGTTTCGCACGGCGGCCTGCTGGTGAGCACGATCAAGTCGCTGATGAAGATCCCTCTTATGGACCCGCCCCTGGCCCTGGAAAACTGCTCGATGACGACCCTCTCCTGGTCCGGCGATGGCGGCGTTGAACTCGTGTCGTTCAACCAGGTCGAACACCTGGCGGCCACCGGCCGCGGCGGCATCGGCGATCTGGCCGTGTAGATTGCGCCGCCGCGTCACTCGGGAAACCTGTGGCGGCTGAGGGCGACGCGACGCCGGAGGTTTTCTTTGCCCAGGTACAGCTTCGCGCCGGGGCTGTCCCCGGTCAATTCCTTGAAGACCTTCAAGACGTCTTCGCCGCGCGTCTCCGGTGCCGGATGGCTCCTCAGGAAGAAAGGCAGCGGAATCGTCAGGCCCTTCTTCTGACGCCGGATGGCCTCAAGGACGTCGAGCATCGCGCGGGGATCGTAGCCGGACTCGAAGGCCCAGCGGGCAGCGTCGCGATCGGCCGCGGTTTCGTCTTCCGGTCGGAACGGACGCGTCCAGATCTGCACCGCCTGAAGCGCCAAGCCCATGGACTGCATGGGCGAGGACTGGCCCGCGCGTTGCTGGAAGGACTGCTGGGCCAGCTTCATCCGCTTGGCCCGAACGAGTTGGTGGCCGCGGTCCAGGTGCGACAACTCGTGGGCCACAACGCTTACCACGGCGGCCTCGCTGTCGACCGAGTCCAGCAGCCCGCGGAAGAACACCAGCGTACCGCCGGGAGCCGACCGGGCGTCGACCAGCGGCGACCGCACGAGATACACGTTGATCGTGCGGTAGCGATCGGCATGGGTCATCTTGGGGCGGATTGTCTCGACGAGGTCCTGAAGATATTGGACGTCCTTGCCCCGCGTCACGACCGGCAACTTCTGCCGCTTGGCCTCGGCCAGAAAGGCGTCGACCATCGCCTGCCCGATCTGTCTCTCCTCCGCCGGCGAGAGTGGGACCGCATCTACCGCTTTGCGGTCTTCCTCGGGTTCCGCCCCGAAGAGGCGGTCGAGAAACCCTGCCGGGTCAGCAAAACGCATTGGCGGCGCCTGCGGCACGGCTTGCGCAAGCGCCCGGATCGGTCCGAGCCGCAACCAACAGACCGCCGACAGGCAAGCAAGGAAGATCGCCGCGCGACCGATCATGGTCCCAACCTCCCCGCGGCACCAAGAGATGCGCTGCGCCCCGAGCGGGGCCCTCCGTGGCCCAGCGTCGTTCAGTCTATCGCGCGCCCACCGCGATTTCCATCGCTCGTGCAGCCGATTCGGCGTCAGAGCTTCCCCAGGCCAGAAGACCCCTCGGGTCGAAGGGACAAATCTGCGGGGCGCAGGCCGCGTCGGCTTGCCCGGGGCCGCGCTCGGTGTATGGTTTCGGAACGCACGACGTTACGGAAAGCGAAGGAGTCGGGCGTTAGCCTCGGCTTTGCGCTCCACGGATGGGTCACTCCGATTTAGCCTACCGGGCAAGCTGCCCTGCGCGGAGAGACTCTCGATGCCCAAGATTCGTCAAGCCATCGCCATTGCGGCGGTTGCGGCGTCTTGTATTGCATTCAACACGTATCGCTATCCCGCAGTTCGGGAGATGGTCGCGTCGTGTTCGCCGACGCCCCAGGCCGTAGAAACAAAACCGGCGGGCAAGACGGCCGACGCGGCAAAGTCGCGCGACAGCGGTTTGGGCCAGGATGCCGCCGGATCGAAGCACCCGCCCGGAGTCGTCTGTAAGGACGGTGTGTGCACGATGGCCTTGCCCGACGCCCCGCTGGCGAGCCTCAGTACCACCTCTCGCAGCGAAACGGCGTCCACAAACCCGCAAGAGGACTCGAAGACCAAGGCGTCCGGGTCTTCGGAATCCAAGCCGAAGGACGAGTCCGCCAAAGCAGAGCCGAAGAAGCCCGGCGCTGACGCGCCCAAGTCCGACTCTGCAACCAAGGCGGACGTGCCCAAGCCGGTGGAAGCAGAGGCAAGAGTGGGTGCCGAAGCCTCGAAGACCTCGGCCAAACTCGTATCCGAACCTCGATCGGATG
>CAZFKF010000450.1:0-5072 GCA_964518805.1 uncultured Planctomycetaceae bacterium
CGACACCAAGGCGACCGCGAACGTCCATCCTGGGGCATGTGGCGCATCCGTTTTTTCATCGAAGGGTTGAAGATGTTCGTTTCGTGAGCCTTGGCGATGATGCTGCGTGTTTCCTTTCTGCTTTTGCTTTCCGGGATTGTGCCCGGAAAGCTATCGGACTTCGCACGTCCTCTGCCAGCAGTCTTGCCCCCCGACTTCTGGCCCTTGGCCACAATGTTGCGAGTCTGCCGCTTAAAACCTTGTGTGCTCGTGCCCACCAAGTTTCTCCTCTTGCCACGCCCACCGGACTTCTGGCCCTTGCGCTTCCTCTCCGCGGCCGCTTCCTTGATGGGCTCGATAACGGCCTGAACGAAGTTGGGGTCCAGCTTCTTCCGCTCTGCCAACGACCGAGGATGTTGACACCGATGACCCCGTGGCCTACGTGCTATCACTGAACCTGCACCGTCGCCAACTCACGCCGTCACAGGCCGCCATGTGTGCGGACCGCGCGCGGGAAATCTACGACCGGCAGGCTAAGGAACGGCAGAAGCGAAAGCCGACCGATTCTGTTCCGGAAAATTTGCCGGAACAAAAAGGTGACGCCCGCGACAAGGCGGGCAAGGCATTCGGTGTTTCCGGCCGTAGGGTGCGACCGGAAACACATGGAGCGTGACCCATGCGAGACCTTGCCGACGAGTACCGCTTGGCCGTGGAGGGCATGGAGGCCGCGTCCGTGGCCTACAAAAAGGCCATCGAGGAATCCCGCCGCCGGCATCGACGTGGCGGCGGAATCCGCCGCGACGTTGCAACCCACCTTCTCCAGGCCTGTCGTGCCCAAGGTCTGCCGACACCAAGTGGACTGCGAACGTCCATCCTGACGCATCCTGGAGCGTCGTTTTTCCGTCAAGGCCGACGTTGAAGAGATTGGCGGCATCGTCAGCGGGGACTTGGTCTGCCAAAGTGCAATTTTGCACCTTGCCTCCCGTATGCTGATTGCCGCGGTCACCTCCATGCTTCAGCCCCGCCAACTTCGCGGCACACATGGCACGGGAAATCTACGACCGGCAGGCGAAGGAACGGCAGAAAGAACGCAAAGGGCATCAGCCGGGGGCAACTGTGGAAAAAGTTCCACAGTTGGATGAGGGTAAGGCTCGCGACCACGTAGCCAAGAGCGTCGGCGTCAATGTACCGATACCCCCCCAAAAAAGAATCTGCAACCTCGTCTTGACGACAACGATGTTCCGAAGTCATACTTTTCCCAGGTGGTTCGAGGCGTCGAACCCCAAGGGCTTGAACCCCCTTACAGGAATTCTCGCGATGTTCGACCATCAGGCCGTGAGCCGTGGTATCCGTGCGTCCATCCAAGCAATGAGCCGTCGTAGGACGGGGAGCGAGGTTGTACGCGGGCGTCCTGTACGTTGTTCAAGCGGGTGCCACGGCTCGCGGTCTTTCTGGAGGGCAAGACGATGAAGCAGATCAGTATTAGCCGAGACGGTGTGTGGGCGGGGGATGGCCGGATCGACGGCGACGGCGAGATAGTGGACTGCCCAGCAGTCCTCGGTGCCGATCCGGACGCCAGCGACGCGGCCTACGAGGCGATCCAGGAGGCAATCGAATCCGGGGAGGATGAGGTAACTCGACCGGACGGGACGTACACGTGGACGATCACGGAGGAGGAGGACGAGGAAGTTCTTCTCCACCAGTTTTGTTCCCACGTCAGCGGCCTGGAGCAACCCTTCCTGGGCGAGCCAGCCGACTGCGGCTATCGTCAGCTTGCCCAGACCGTTGCGGTGCTGACCAGGCAGTGGGTTCGCCGCCCAAACTGCTTCGAGCAGGTGATCATCGGCGGCGAACGAGCCGAGCCCGACGGCTTCGCCCAAGACATGGGCGTCGTGACAGGTGCATGGTGGGAGGTTCCCCTGCCCCCCTGCCCGGACTGCTGCGGGGCGCTCATGTTGGACGAGGCGGACCACGTGTCAGGCACGCGGACCAGCACGCGGACCTGCACAGCCTGTGGATCGCTCTTCTCGATCAACACCGAACGGCGAACCACGGACGTGTGGACCGACCACAATGGAAACACGGGAACGATGCGATCCTTTCCTTTGGACGTGGCCCGGGCCGACCACCGTGCTGCCCTCCTGGCCGCCTATTCGGGCGACGACGAGCGTATCGAGGACCTGGAGCACTTCCGGAAATGGCTCACGTCGCTCGGGCTGAATCACTACCAGGTTGCCGAAGTGGTCGACTCCCTGCCGATCCGCGGGTGAGCGTGATTCGCCCCGGGGCACGCCCCACGAGAACGCCCTGGCTCACCACCGGGGCGGTTTTTTGTTGGATTCTTCCAACCCTAGCACATGGATAGCACAAAGCCGAATCGGCTTTTCGTTTGAAGTCGCAACAGGTTGAAGCCAAACAGGTTGCGTCTATC
The DNA here is from genome assembly GCA_964518805.1 of uncultured Planctomycetaceae bacterium. GTDB lineage: Bacteria > Planctomycetota > Planctomycetia > Pirellulales > Thermoguttaceae > CALFBP01. The sequence goes on from CAZFKF010000450.1 coordinate 2,411, forward strand.
TTTCCGATGGCTCACCACTGGCGAGACGCCAGTGGCACCTTCCGTGTAGAAGCGGGCCAGGCCGAGGTCGAGGATCTTGATGTGCGGGGCGTCGGGAGCAAAGGCGGGACCAAAGGGGTCAGGCACCTTTTTCGCCGTTGCGTCGACATGCGCTTTAAGCCCGTTTTGAGGCGAAAAAGGAGCCAGACCCCGGGCCAGCATGATGTTCGACGGCTTGATGTCGCGGTGGACCAGCCCGTGTTCGTGGGCACGCTGGAGCCCCAAGGCCGTCTGCCGCACGACCTCGCACGCTTCGGCCACACCCAGCATCCCGGCACGGCGCACGACTTCGGCCAGGTCCAGCCCCTCGACGAACTCCATGATCAGGACCGGGGTGCCGTCGATTTCCCGGGCGTCGTGGGCGCGGACGATGTTCGGATGGTCGAGCCGGCCGACGGCCTTCATTTCGCGTTCGAAGCGGGCCATCGCCTGGCGACTCTCCATACGCCCACCGGAGAGGACCTTGATGGCAACCACCCGGTCGAGCTTCGTGTGCAACGCCTTGTAGACCCGGCCCATCCCGCCGTGGCCAAGGTGTTCGAGGATTCGATACTCACCGAGCATCTCGGGCAGTTCAGGGACGGGGCGGAGCCCCACCCTACGCGGGTCCTCGCCCGCCGGGGGCGTCGCGATGGCCGCGGCCATCGCGGCGTGGAGTTGCGGCTCGCCCACGAAGGACTCAGGGCCGACAGGCGTACGGATCTGTCCGATCAAGGTGTCGTCGGCATCCGCCAGCGTCACGATGGTGGCCTGGCATTCGGGACACGCGTCGAGGTGGCTGGCAACGTGGTCGGACTCCGGTTCGGGAAGCGACCCGCTGGAGTATTGACGCAGCATCTCGCGGCTTGGACAGACGGCTGTAACCATGGGCGAAATCCCGGTAATGGAAGATCAGTTCGTAGGTTGGCTCTCTGAGCCGACCGTCTTGGTATCTGGCTTGGCGGCTGATAACCGAACGGTTGAAGTCTCAGGCGATCGGCTCAGAGAGCCAACCTACGGGGAACGTCCTCTGGCTCGCGGCGGTTCTCCTCTCCGCGGCCTCATCGAGTTTAACGCGGGGGCCTAACAGCATTTCGGCTACTTGCACCGAAGTCGTTCGTATACAGGCGGTTGCGACGCGACCCGAAAGAACCGGATGGCGTCACCCGGGCAGTTCGCCGAGGGCCTGCCGGAGGCGGCGGAGGACCCGCGATTTGGCCATGTAGACCGCTGCGACGGTGGTCTGAAGGTCTTGGGCCACGTTGGCCGGCGCCTGCCCGTCCACAGCGGTCCGCCAGAACGCCTCCCACGTGCGGACCTCGAACTGGCCGCGGATCGTCTCCAAGACCCGCCGTGCCAACCCTGCGGCCGATTCGGCGTCGGGCCGGATCGTCTCCTCCGAGGGCTCCGAAGGCTGGGGGATCTCAGCCATTTGTCGCTGGGCCGTGCTGCCACCTTGGGCCTGGGCCTGGCGCTGACGGCGACGATAGCAGTCACGGACCTTGTTGCGAGTGATCGCTGCCAGCCAACCGCTGAAGCTGTCTTGCACCGTCTCCCGACGAAAATCCGACAGATGGCGAGCAACGGCCGAGAGGACCTCTTGAAGCACATCCGCTGCGTCTTCCGCGGCCAAGGCCGAGCGACGGCACCATCGATAGACCATCGGACTGTAGAGACGCACGAATCGTTCCCACGCATCCGGCCGGCCGGCCCTGAGTTGGTCCAGGAGCGTGGACGATACGGAACTCGACTGCGATGATGTGGCAACGTTGTCGCACATCGTACTACGCGATTCCCGACGTCGAGGACAAGGACTTGCGCACTGCCGCGGGAGGGCATGAAGCCCAGTCGTGAAGTGCCTTAGACAACGAAGCTCATCATAGTCGTCCAACAAGCGTGCGCGAAATCTCACCCCCCGGCAGAGAATATCCGCGATTCATCACGCGTCGGCTCCACACCCCACCATTTGGTGAAACGCCAACCCGGCGGGACGCCACCTGTCGTTAAAGTCCTCCCAGTCGCTAAAGTCGATCACCAGACCTGCGGCTGAGCCCCCGGGGGACTGCTCCGTGTGGCAAATTGTGCGGGTTTTATCGAATCTTCCGTCGATAACGAAAAGGTTGGCGCCGCAGGCCGGTCGACTCGCTCATGGCTGGTTGAAGGCATCCGGCGCTGCTCGCCCGGTCTATCGACGGAGACGAAGCGATGGGGACTTGGAAACGGATTCTGGCCTGTGCCGCGATCGGGATTCTGGTGGGCGGTTCGGCGGCAGCCGAGCAAGACTCCGGCCTCCTCTGGAAAACCCCCGAGGGGAGTTCGCTGTCCATCGCAGAACCGGCGACGGCAACCCAGGAGTCATCGAAGGCGGATTCGGGCGGGTCGGAAGCGCCGGCGGAATCGGTCAAGAAGCCAGTCGGACAGTGGAGAAAGCCGGCGGAGAAGACGCCGCCCCGAAGGCAAGAGACTGGTGCAACTGCCGCTGGAGAGAAGACCCGCAGCGACGCCCCGCCGAAACGGCTTCCCGACGATCCGGGGTACACGCCTCCGAAACCGCGGGCAGCCCCGGGAGCGGCAATTGAGCCGAAGCGCGACGAGGGCCTCGCACCAAAACGCGGCGAGGCCAAGCCTGCCGAGCGGGCCGCCG
>CAZFKF010000451.1:0-5064 GCA_964518805.1 uncultured Planctomycetaceae bacterium
CGCCGGCCAGCTCGTGGAGCGTGTAACGCACGGCCGCCCGGGCACGAAACGGACTGTTGCGGTCGATCCCCAGTTTGGCCGCTAGTTCGTCGGCGGTCTTGAAGCCGATGCCGCGGATGTCGTCGGCCAGGCGGTACGGGTTTTCCTTGATCTTCGCGATGGCTTCGTGGCCGTAGGTGCGGTAGATGCGGGTCGCGCGGCCGGAGCCGATGCCGTGTTCGGTGAGGAAGAGCATGATCCGGCGCACTTCGCGCTGCTCTTCCCAGCTCTCGCGGATCATCTTCAGACGCTTGCGCCCGATGCCGCCTAGATGCAGCAGGAAATCGGGATACCGGTCGAGCATCTCCAGGGTCTTGTCCTTGTAGACGCCGACGATCTTGGCCGCCAGCGAGGGCCCGATGCCGCGGATGGCGCCGGAGGCCAGATAGCGTTCGATGCCGCGGGCCGTGGTGGGCGGGTCGGTGCGAATCTCGGCGGCCTTGAACTGCCGGCCGTGCTGGCGATCGGTGACCCAGTCGCCCGTGGCCTGCAAATGCTCCCCCTCGGTCACGGCCGTCAGCGAGCCGACCACCGCCACCAGATCGCGTTTGCCCTTGACCTGCACTTGAAGCACCGCGAACCCGTTTTCCGGGTTGTGGTACGTGATGCGTTCGATGATGCCGGCGATGCGTTCGGGCACGAAACGGATCTCCCAACCTTTTCATACCTTACGGAACGCATTTCGAGAAGGTGGGATTCCCCGCGGCCGAACGGCTTCCCGGGAGTCGATTCATCGTTCCGGCCGCCTCTTGCCGCGAAACCATCCGCACACGGCGCTCCACGCACGGGCAACCAGGCGGCCCGAAAACAGGTCTTCGGTGACCGTTGTCCGCTTGGCGGAAAAGTTGCTCCACACCGCTTCCACGTAGGGGCGCGAGGTGGCTTGCAGCGAGACGTACACGCCCTTGGAGCGAATCTCGCGAACGGCCGAGACATAATGATCGAGCACGTGGCGGTCGAACAAGACGCCGGCGGCGGTCGCGGTCGACAGCGCCCCGCGACCCACCGAGGCGATCGCACCCAGGGCGCGCAGCGTAATCGCCCCGGACACCGCGATCGGATTCAGCCCTTCCTTGGCGGCCACCGCGTGGATCTCGTCCCAAAGGCGCTGGAGTTCGGCCTGCGGAACGACTTTGGCTGGATCGATCTGGCGAATCGCCGACCGCGTGTCCTCGACGGTACGCTTCATCCCTTCGAGAGAAATCGGCGGTGTGCTGAACGTGTTGGCGGTCTTTTCCGCAACGCCCGCCACGGCGGCCATCAACTCGTCCACGTTGTCGATGGTCGAGCGCTCGTCGATCACGCCCTGCTTCTTCAGATCGGCCGCCAACTCGTGCAGATAGGCCCGGGAGCCGTAGGCCACGTCGCCCACGATCGCCAGAAGGAGCATGGGCGACAGGTGCAGCGTGGCCAGCGAGGCCATGTCGATGAAGTTGCCGACGGCCTTCCGGGCGACAAAGTCCTTGGTTTGGGCGTCCGCGCTTGCGGCCCGCGCCACCCCGCCCACGTCTTCGGCCAAGAAGTCCAGCATCTGCCGGATCATGATCGTGTACGTCTTCGAGTTGCGGAAGGCCTGCGGCATGAGCAAGGCGGCCGACTCGCGGAGCGTGCCGCCGACCACGCCGGACGCCGAACGCAACGTCCGCTCGGGCAGCGAAAGGCCGTAGAGCAGGAAATCACGGACCTTTGCGATCCCCGGGTCGTTTGGCGGGTCTTCCTGACTTGGAGGCTGGGACATCGTTGGGGGCACCGCTGAAGCGTTTGTCGTCGAGATCGGGCCATTCGTCGTACGATTTGGGCTCGGGCAGGGGCCCGGCGTCCTTGGCTTGCGTCTTGGCGGCCGTGGAGTCGGGCGACGGCGCTTCGGAATCCGCCGCAGCGGGGCTGCCCTTACCGATGAGGCCCAGCTTCGAAATGCCGGCCACCAAACCATACGCCGTAACCAAGCCGAGCAGACCGAAGAGCACCGTGCCGATCGCGGTTCGTACCGGTTTCTTTTGACGGCGCTGGCGTCGAATGATCTGCGGAGTTGTCATTCCCAACTCGCCCGGCACATGCAAGCCGAGGCCCGAGAGCACGGCCTCGTGCCCTTCATGCCCATTGGCTTCGTCCGGCGTAGAATCTCCCGAAGACGGCTCGCCCTCTTCGGGAGACCCCGTCGGCGATTCGGCTGCCGTTACGGCCTCGCCAGTCTCGGGCGAGACGGTGGCCGCGATCGCATCAGCGGCGGGCACCGCGGCATCGCCTGACACTTCGGTCGCCTGGTCGCACTCAGAAATCGCTTCCGACGTGTTCGCATCTGCTTCAAGGGAAGCGACTGCCGCCTCGTTGGGCTGCCCATCCCATTCCCCCGGCACTGCGTACGAAGTGGCAGTCTCGGAGTTGGCTTCCTCGGCGCAAGGCGACGAGTCCAAGGGCGAAGAACTGCTCGCGACCGGATCAACCGGCGATGGCCCTTCCACTTCCGGCGTCACCGCTACGACCTCCGGCAGGGCTTCGGCAGCGTCGGTTGACGGCACGTCGGCCGGTGAAGATCCCGGATTCGCTGCACGCCCATTATTCAAGGGGGGTGTGTCTGCGTCCGAAGGAGAATCAGGCCGCACGGGAATCAGCTCGGGCGGAAGTTCCGCCACGTGTTCCGGCGGCGCTTCGACCGCATTCATGAGAGCCAAGTCACCGGAGAACTCGTATTCACAGCGAGCGCAGCGAACGGCCGTGTCCGATTCGAGGTTCTCGGGAATCGCGGCGGGCTGGCCGCAGAATGGGCAATCGCAAACACTTGGCATAGCAGGCTCCTGGGACGCCTTGGCAACCCCATCAGTGTACTATTCGCCGAAACGGGGTGGCAAGGTGATCGGCGCCTAGGGCAGGGGAATGTCGCGGAACCGGTACTCCAGTGGCACGGAGCCGATCGTCGTCGGCGTCGCGTAGACCAACGTGTACTCCTCGGGAGAACGGTCCATCGGAAAGGTCAACGCGAGGCCCAACTCGTTGGCAGTCTGTCGCGTGGGATGGACTGACTCGGGACCGATGGTCTTTCCGTCTCGCGTTTCGAGATATGCCGGATTGCTGAAGATCCACGTGCGATGCGATGCCAAGGCGTCGCCCGGCTGGTCAAAATGGACCAGCAGCCGGGCCTCCAGCGACTTGCCCAGCGCCGCTACGCCCTCCAGCGTGACCGACACGCCGGCGATGCGTTTGGTCGTCTGGCGGACCCGACCGAGATCGGGAAAACGGAACGGCTCGACCCGGCTCGGCAACAAGGCCGACAGCGTGCCCCGAAGCTCGGCGATCGCGCGGACATCGCGTGGCGGCAAGGCCAGCGGCAGGATCAGCCGGCTGGCGATCGGGCCGCGGGGCACCGTCACTTCGAGCGAAGCCTCGGGCGTGTCGACCGCCATCGGGTTGCCTCGGTCGTCCGTGGCCTGCACGTCAGCCATCGGCTGCCGCAAACCGATCGGCGACACACGCGGCTCCCATGCGACTTCGAGTTCGACCTTGAGCGAGCGACTCTCCGGAGGCTTCAAGTCGCGTTGCGCCAGAAGACTGACGAGTTGAAAACGAAACGGCCCGGCGTAGCTCACGTATCCGTCCTCCGCGGCCCGCGGTGCCGCCTGTGTGACGAGTTCGACCGAACCTTGCTCGCCGTAGGGATAGACGCCCAGGCCCGCCCGGAAAAGCACGAGATCGAGCGCATTCCAGAACGGGACCTTCAGGACGTCGATGTCCAGCGTGCGTCGCAGCACAGGCGCAGAGTTGCCCAGTCGCGCGGTGCAGATTTTGTTGCCTGTCTGCCGCTGCAGCGAGGTCAAGATATCGGCCAGGGACATTTTGCCGGAGAGCGTGACCCGCGACGGCTGCGCCCCCAGCGAGGCACGCTGGCGCTGCAGTTTCTGTCGGACGCGCCCGATCCGCTGGGCCACCTCGGCTTTGCCGGGTTCCGCGCCCTGAGGCAGCAAGTCGAGCACCTGTGGTCCCAACTTCAACAGATCGTCTTCGGCCGCCTGGCGCTCGGCGAGCTCCGGCGAATCGAGCTTGAGCACGAGCCGCCGTACCTGAACTGCCAAGCCGTTTCGTTCGGGCCCATCGGCGCCGGCTCCCAACAAGACGCCGGCAATCAAGAGCACTCCCTCCAGCATCGTTTCATCTCCGTGCGAGGCAGCGAAAACGGTTCGCAGCGGACGGCACACGGAGTGTGCCTGCGACTTTTCTTGCGACATTCATGGATTGGTCGTCTCCCAACGGAATTCTCCGTCTGGACTCTCGGATTCCTAGTCATCTGCGTTGCGGGATTCCGATTGCCACATCACCCCAGGTCATTGTAGCGCTTTGTCGACGGGACATCTATCGGCGCGGCGGGGGCTGCAAACCCGCCCTTTTCCCTCCTGCCCGGGGGGCTGCTGTGAAGGGGCTCGCGTCGTGCCGGTCCTTCGGGAAAAACGAAAAGAACGGCCTGTCTTTCGCTCCACCAGCGCGGTAAAATACCCTTCGCAACGCGGGAATGATCGGCCTGCGACGGGCGATCCGAAGATTTCGGCCGCAGCCCAGTGACGGATTTGCCGATATGTGTTGCAGAAAAATTGGAGGCCAAAACCAAGCCTCCCGTCTGGTTATTCCGACGGAGGTGCCAACCCATGTTCGTGAGACAGGATCACCAACGGCTTGTGCGGTAAGCACGCCAGATCCTCGCTCGTCTCGAAGCGACGCATCCGGTCGCAATTCGGCGGGAGGTTTGATTTTGTACGCCGCCGCTTCTCCTTGCGGAGAAAGCGGCGGCGTTTTTTCTTGAGCAGCAAACCGTCTCTGCCAGCAAGCGATGGCAGACCGACGGGGCCTCTGGGCGCACGTCGGTCTCGTGGCGATCACGCCGCTTCGCGGCGTCCACTGCCCTTGGCCTTCTTGCTCGGACTGGACTTGCCGGGCGAGGAGCGGGGCGATGCCGGAGGCGATTCCTCAGCCGAGCCCCTCTTGCCCGCGTAAGGCGCGGAATGCTCGGCGTGGCGCCGCCAGTTCTGCGTGTAGAGG
>CAZFKF010000452.1:0-5063 GCA_964518805.1 uncultured Planctomycetaceae bacterium
TGGCCAGTGGGGCGCCGACCGCTTCCTGTACCAGACCGGCGTCGTCGTGCCGGGCGACCTGTCGGACCAGGGCGCGGAGGATGTCCGAATCAACTTCGAGAACGGCAAGCAGACGTCGGTGCGTTTCTCCAATCAGAGGAAGGCGGGCGTGTATGCCGCGGGACAGTGGACGCTTCAGGACGTGGATTGGGTGGACGCGGCTTTTGCCGAAGTCGTTCGACGTACGAACAACAACAGCCTGGTCAAGACCTCAAGCGGCGCCGAGATGACCTTCATCCGCTACGGAAACACGATCTCCGGGCCGTCGGGCATCGCCGGCTGGAACGGCGGCGGCAGGATTTCCATCAACCAGTTCGGCTTCAGCCTCGGACGGAACAGCATCCTCGAGACCGTGTTCCACGAGATCGGCCACAATTGGGACGAGGAATACGACGCGTCCGCATGGCGGGCCCTAAGCGGTTGGACGAACAAGGACCCGAAGAGTTCGAAGTACGCCAAGGGCACCAACCCAAACCAAAGCTGGTGGTACCTCAAGTCGGCGGCCTTCAGCAGCGCCAACGGGTTCTACTCGCACTCGGACCCCAACGAGGACTTCGCCGAGTCGTTCGCGGCCTATTTCCTGCAACGGGCGGGGCAGACCAGCACGGCGAACACGATTCCCAACAAGATTACCTTCATCGACAACATGTGCACGAGCAAGACGACCGCCTGACGCGAGGGCACACGCGTTTCATCCAAACAGTCAAAGCCCAGGAGGCAAGGCCCCTGGGCTTTGTGGTTTTGGGAGGTCAATTCGCGGGTCAGGCCAGGGGGTAGCTGGCCAACGCCAGGTCGATCAACTGCGCCTGCGTGTCGCGATCGTTCGCGGCCGACGTTCCGCTGGCCTGCCCGGATTGGGAGGCGATGACGGCGGCAGCGCGGGCGACCGCCGCCGAACTGCCTTGTTTTCCGCTGCGGACAGCGGGGACGTTGACCACCAACTCGTTGGTTGTCGCGTCGCGTCCGACGTTCCCTGCCATATCGGTCGCCACGACCCGCACGTCGTACGTGCCGTTGGCTAGGGCCCGCGGCACCACGGCAGTCCATGTTGTCCCCTGAACGCGTGCCAAGAAGGATTGGTTGCCCACCGTGACCCTGACGCTCTTCAGTCCGCTGCTGGGCGCCGCGTCGGTGACCGTTCCGCTGAGCGTCGGCCGGTTGTTTTGAACCGTTCGCGAGTTGATCGTGACCACCGGAGCCACCGTGTCGACGATCAGTTCGCCGGCCGTCGTGTCGGTTGCCGTGTTGCCTGCCCGATCCGTGGCCGTGGCGCGGACGTTGTACTTGCCGTCAACCAGGGCCGAGGGCACGGTCACGCTCCACCGGCTTCCGTTGACCGTGGCCGTGAGCGTCTGCCCGCCGACTACGATCGTCACGCTGGCAATCCCGCTGCCCGCAACGGTGCTGGTCGCCATCCGATCGTATACCGTCCCGGAAAGCGTCGGAGTATTGTCTCGCGTCGTGAGCCGGTTCACCTGAACGACGGGAGGCCGGGTGTCGACCTTCAACTCGCCGCGAGTGCTGTCGGTTCGGACGTTGCCCGCCAGGTCGGTTGCGGTGGCCTGGACGTTGTACGTTCCGTTGGCCAGGGCCTTGGGCAATGTCACACGCCACGTGCCGCTTTCCACGGTCGCCTTGAGAATGCGCCCGGCCACGGTCACGTGGACTTCGGAGACGCCGGCGCCGCCGGCGTCGCTCACGGTTCCTGTGAGCGTGGGGCGAGTGTTGCGCGTGATCAGCCGATTGACGGTGACGGTCGGAGCGGTGAGGTCGATGAGCAGTTCGTTGAGCGACGAATCCGCAGCGGTCTTGCCTGCGCTGTCGGTGGCCGTGGCCTGAACGTTGTACACACCGCCGGCCAGGGCCTGGGGGACCTTGACCGACCAGGTCGTGCCCGACACGGTTGCCGTGAGCGTCTGCCCGCCCACGACCACCTGGACGCCGGCGATCGTGACGCCGGTCGCCGCCGTATCCACCGTTCCGGTGAGCGTCGGCCGGGTGTTGTTTGTGACCAGCGAATCGACCGTCACCACGGGCAGGATTGCGCCGTCGCCTTCGATCTCGCAGACGTGAATGGCAGGATTGCTCCAGGCGCCCAGGTTGTCCTGGACGCGGGCGAAGAAGCAGTTCACCCCGGAAGCGAAATCCGTGGTCGGGCCGGTCCAACTCCACGTGCTCGAACCGCCGACGCCCGAGATGAGTAGCTCGTCCACATCGACGTCCAGCTTGCCGTTGCCGTTGGTGTCGCGATAGAACTCGATTTGCGCGATCGAGCCCGCCGGGGCCGAGATGTTGCGGGCCGTAAGCGTGATGTTGTCGCCGTACGGGACCGGATCGGGCGTGGCGGTGAGCGATCCGATGGACGGTGCGGTGGACGCCGTCGGCAGCACCCAGAGCTCGCGCCCCAGATTGCCGTCGTCGGCAGCGAAGTACAGCGAATCGGCGGTCGCCGCCATGGCGCCCGGGTTCGAGCCGTTGACGCCGGCATTGAGATCCGCGACGCGTACCGTGCCGCCCGACGTGCCGTCGCTGGTCCAAAGTTCCGGTCCACTGGTTCCGTCGTCGGCCGTAAAGTAGAGCTGCCCGCCCATAGCGATCAGCGAGGAGGGATTCGAGCCCTCAACGCCCGGGCAGATGTCCTTGACCAACGCGGTGCCGCCGCTTGTGCCGTCGCTGGCCCACAGTTCCTTGCCGGAGTGGCCGTCGTCGACCGTGAAGAACAAGATCCCGCCGACACTCGTGAGATGGCCCATCGACCAGTCGGGCCCATCCGGTCCGACGTCTTTGACCATCACGGTGCCGACCTCGGTCCCGTCGCTCTTCCACAACTGCCGTCCGAGGCCGGGGGAGCTGACGGTGAAGAACAAGGTTCCGTTGACGTTCGTGAAGTTGTAGGGCGCGGAGCCATCGGAGCCGGGAACGATGTCGGACACCATGGAGGTGCCGCCGGCGGTCCCGTCGCTCTTCCACAGCTCGTTGCCGTGGGTGCCGTCGGAGGCCATGAAGTAGAAGGTGCCGCCGACGTCCGCCGCGGACGAGTTGTCGAACGTGGCGCTGATCCCGTCGAGGACCACGGCGGTGCCACCCGCCGTGCCGTTGCTGCGCCACAATTCGTATCCGGTGCGGCTGGTTGTGGCCCCCGTGGCGAAGAAGAGGTACGACCCAACGCTGGTCAGGCCGTGCAGCCCTGCTCCCTGTCCGGCCGCGGTCTCGATGTCGAGGACCATCGACGTACCATCCGCCGTGCCGTCGCTCGTCCACAGTTCGGCGCCGTGGACGCCGTCGTCGGCGACGAAGAACAGGGTGTTGCCGACGGCGACCAGGTCGGTGATCGTCGTTCCCGTGCTGCCCGAAATGATGTCGCGAACCAGCACCGTGCCCTCGGCCGTGCCGTCGCTCTTCCAGAGTTCGCGGCCGTGGACGCCGTCGTCGGCGGAAAAGAACAGGGTGTTGCCGACGCGGGTCAACCACTGCGGATCGGAACTGTTGGCCACTCCGCCGGAAATGCCGGAGTAGATATCCACCATGCTCGTGCGCGTCTGGGTCCCGTCGGTCATCCACAACTCCCGGCCGTCGACGCCATCGTCACCCGCGAAGAAGATCGTCCCGTTGACGACGACCGTTCCTTGCGGATCGGAGGGGGCCGTCGACGTGTTGATGTCCTCGACCATCATCGTGCCGGCGGTGGTGCCGCTGCTCTTCCACAGCTCGCGGCCGTGGATCAGGTCGGTGGCGGCGAAGTAGAGCGTGCCGTTGGCGTTGAGCATCTGGCCCGGGCTCGAACCGGCGGCCCCGGCCGCGATATCGCGGACCATCACGGTGGTCGCCGCCGTGCCGTTGGACTTCCAGAGTTCGGGGCCGTGGACGCCGTCGTCGGCCATGAAGAAAAGGGTGCCGTTGACGTTCGTCAGGCCCGAGATGTTCGACCCGGCCAGGCCCGAAGCGATGTCCTTGACCATCACCGTGCCGGCGGCGCTGGCCCCATCGCTGCGCCACAGCTCGTCGCCGTGGACTCCGTCGTTGGCCACGAAGTAGAGCGCGGTGCCGACCGCGGTCAGGTCGTGCGGGTCGGCGCTGGATGCTCCGGTGTAGATGTCCAGAACCTGGCCAGCGTTCGTCCCGTTGCTTGCCCAGAGTTCGCGTCCGGTGCTGTCCTGGCCCGTGAAATACAGCCAGCCATTGACCATGGTGAGGTCTTGAGGGTCGATCCCGCCGTCGACGTTCGTCACGTAGGTCGGGCCGGAGTCTCCGACCGTATAGCTGGCCAGTTGCCACTTTGCGTCGGAGTTTCGCTGGGCGAAATAGAGGAACCCGCCGCCGGTGTTTCCACCGTATGTCAGTTCGTGGATTCCGGTGCTCCAGCCGACGGCCGTCTGGGTGAACAGGACGCTCGTGCCCTCCGAGGTGCCGTCGGTCCTGTAGAGCTTGACGAGGCTGTCACTGCTCAAGCAGGAGTAAACGTACGAGCCGCCCTGCACGATCTCGTCGGCGATCACGGGCACTTCCGTGTCGTCGACGAGCGCGGTGACCTCGTGGCTTCCGGCGGCCGTTCCATCGCTTTGCCAGAGAGTGCCGCCGTGCGAGCCGATATCGGCGCGGCTGTAGAACAGAAGCCCATTGGCGCTGGTCAACTGCTCGGGAAAGGTGTTGCTCCAGCCGGGGACGCCGTCGATGTCCGGAACGCGTACGGTGCCGGCGGTGGTGCCGTCGCTCTTCCACAGCGAGACGCCGTTGACGCCGTCGTCGGCCGTAAAGAACAGCGTGCCGTTCACGTCGACCAGCCACGCCGGATTCGAACTGGCGCCGTTCGGATTGATGTCCTTGAGCAGGTACGTGCCAGCCGCGGTGCCATCGCTTCTCCACAGCTCGCTGCCGTGGCTCGCGTCGCCGGCGGCGAAGTACACGAGCCCGCCGACCATCGCCATCGGCGACGGATTCGAGTTGCCGCCATGGGGATTGACGTCGTCCACGAGGTGCGGCACGGGCGACGATGCGGTCAGCAGGCGACGGTCTTCCAGAGGTTC
>CAZFKF010000453.1:0-5062 GCA_964518805.1 uncultured Planctomycetaceae bacterium
GCAATGGAACAAAAATCGCCAAACGCGACTAGATCAGTTTTCACCTCCCCAGGTTCCGCCGGTTGGCTGTGCGGCAAATGCATGCTAGCGATGCTAGCATCGCTAGTGACGGAAAGGTAGACTCCCGCAGCGACCGTCGCCGTCGGTCAGACGACCTCAATCCCGTTGGTGAGCTCTTCCGTGCCCGAAAGGCCCATCGCGGCGTGCTGGGCTTTCTGCTTGGTATAGAAGGAGTGGCAGCATCCGGTGAGACGAATTCCCTGGACGCTGACCTCCACGCGCAGGTTGCGCACGCCTCCGCTGGTTTCGCGAGAAACGGCGCGCTCGATGGAAGCGGCCAGTTGCTCGGCTTCTGCCAGCGTTTCCGGCAGGGGATGCCGCCGGGAAGCGAGCCCACCGCCGGCCGGCAAGCGGCCGTAGACGAGATGGCTCATGGTTCCCTCCCTCGCAGACGGCCGAGCGGGCGCATCCTTGCGTCGCCATCCGCGACACGATCCGAGGGTGTCCGTTCCCAACTCCTCCTAGAACCTCCGTAACCACACCGCACCCAGCCGAACTAACCGATCCCACCGAGGCGCCACCCGATTTCTGCCCGCAATCAGCGCACTCGAATGCTGTTGGTCAGCTCGACTTCACAATCTCTGCATACTGCCCGCACCACTTCCTGTGCCAGTTGCTTGTGGTAAAAACTCGAAACCATCCCAGAAATCACGAGGGCTCCGTCGCGTCGATCCACCCGCAGATTGCGGAGCTCGCAGACCGGGCTGTTCCAGAGAGCCGCCTGGGCCCGGGGCTGAATCGTATCGAGAAGTGATACGTTGACCGTCAACATGCGCTTCCCTTCTTGGGTTCCCGCAAAGTCTTCCTGACACCGACCGTGGGAACCGACCGTTCCATCTTGGCGAGAAAACACCCCGCCGCTCTGCTCCTCCAGCGCAACCGACCGCCCCGGCAGCAAGACCTGTGCGGAAGATTCCAGTCAGGCGGTACGCGCGCCATCGCGACGAAGAACCAGCGACTCCATGGTGCTTCAGGAGATCAAGTGTAGAGGATTCCGTCCCTCTGCGTCAACCCCCCGCCAAAGCTGGTGCAATTGCCGAAATATCGTGGACGTCCTCGCCCTCGCTTGCGCGATGCCTTGCTGACACAGCCGCCTCGACACCACGCACGGCCCACCGACGAGACGCTTCAATCCTGCGCAGTTTGAGTCAGTTGCCGATCTTGCCAGCGGCCCTTAGGCGGGCAATCACTTCGTCGGCCAGGGTCTCGGGTTGGTGGGCAGCGGCGTCGAGGTGGATCTCGGCCTTCAACGGCGGCTCGTATGGATCGTCGATGCCGGTGAATCCCTTGAGCTCGCCGGCCCGAGCCTTCTTGTAGAGTCCCTTCGGATCCCTGGCCTCACAGACCTCCAACGGCGCGTCCACGAAGACCTCGACAAAGTCGCCGGGGGCAAGGGACGCCCGCACCCGGTCGCGGTCGGCTCGGTAAGGACTGATGAACGCGGTGATGGCCACGATGCCCGCATCGCAGAACAGCTTTGCCACCGCGCCGATGCGGCGGATGTTCTCTTCGCGATCCTGAGCCGAAAAGCCCAGGCCAAATCGCTTGGCGAACTCGTCGCCGTGGATCGGACGAAGCATGGCGGGGGCTGCGTTCAGACCGTGGCGAATGTTGTCGCCGTCAAGCACGAAGCTCTGCGCGCCCATCGCGTGCAGTTTGTGGTCGACGAGGTTGGCCACCGTGCTCTTGCCGCATGCGCTGAGACCGGTAAACCACACGACGCATCCGCGATGTCCGTTGCGTTGTTCGCGTTCCTCTCGAGAGACGGCGTGTTCGTGCCAGTGGACTTGAACGTGGCCAGCGTTGGTCATTGCTGAGTTGGCTCCTGAGGGTTGGAAGGCGAATCGAGCGTGGAGAGATCGCATGATACGCCCCAGGAACCACGCCGACAACGGGAATTCCCTGTGGCGCTGGCCCAGTCCCGATCTCACCCCTTCTGCGTCTGGGGTTTCCTGAAAGACCAGAGGCTCCAGGAGCCTCCTGTCCAGTGGTGTAATGCCGGCAAGCCCTGTAGGGTGGATTGTCTCACAAAGCCGGGATGACGGATTCCGGAGACGCAGGCGCAAGACTGGGCTGGGATGCAGCGGACTCACCCCCCACGGCCAGTTCGACCTTCACGGGTTTTTCGTAACCCAATCCGCGCAAGACCTCCAGGATCTCGCTGCACGTGGGGAACATCCTTCCGCTCGTGCGCTTATAGCCTTCCAGCGCGGTCATGAATTCGATTTCCTCAGTGCTGTAGTTTCTTTCGCAGGTCGTGGGATCGATTTGCCGCCTTCGATTCGTCTTCTGACGACGTTCCAGGTTCCGCCGTTCCGCAGCCACCGGCGTGTCGGCCTTGCGGCGTTCCTCACCTGCACGACGATCGCTGGAGCCGCGGCGGTCCATAACGACTGTGCCGGCTGGGGCATGGGCCTTGGGATCGCTATCCGTTCTTTTCTTGCCGTTGGCAGGGGTTTTGGTTCGGCGAACGTTGGACTTTGCGGACAGTGTCTTCTTGGCTTTCCCCACAGCTTTCCCCCCGTATCTCGATGTTGGAGCACCCGTTAAGCCCGAATAACTTGCCCCGAATGCCTAGATTCATCGGATGGGTAACTGGGTAATATTTGAAGAGTAGGAAAAACAAGCGTCTGTAGCGATTCTTCCCGATAGCGCAATCTGTTCCGTTATCGCAAAGTTGGCGAGTGAGCGATGCAGAGCGCGCCACTCACAACGGATCTACGCGATTTCGCTCCAGGGGGGGGTGTCTGGGGTGCTTTCGCGCGGCGCGAGCGCTCTGCGCTGGCGGCGAAAACACTGACCCCGGGGCGGCGAATGCCGGGCAATAAAGTCCTTAGACTGACACCCCGTGTGCCAACTGGCGGACTAGGATTCTCCGATCGAATCCCTCACTTCGCGGAAGATCTGGCGAAGTTCCTTGACAGGAACCTCCTCCAACCGCTTGCCGGCCTGATCGAGCCGTTCGTTGACCTTGATGGCCGTCTCCTGCATGACGGCGTGAGTGTCTTGACTGCCGCCCAGCAAGACGAAGTTCTTTCCCCGCGTCAAGCGAGTGTGCCCGTCCTCATTGTCGAACGCCAAACCGAGGATTGCTGCGGATTTCGGGTCGTTGTTGGCTTTCACGCGCTCGTCCGCATCAGGCTTAGAAACGTCGCAGCAAATCCTTGAGTCCCCGGGAGGCAGCATCCCGAGTGTTGGCGTTGTCGGACTTCTGCTTGGCGGACGGCGGTTCCGCCTCCGCGGCGGTTGGGGGCTCTTCGTCGGCCTTGTCCGCGGAAGGATCCGCAGGCTTGGAGGCCGCCTCCGAGAGTTCCTTGAGGTTCTTGGGCAACAACGTGGTCGTGTCGCTGAGACTACCGCCAGTCGATTCGTCGAACCAATCGCCCAGGTCCAGGTCCTTGTCGCCCGGCGCGGGACGTGAGGTCTGAACGGTCCTGGCCGCGGCTTCCTGGACGCTGCGGACCTTGGGAGCTTTCTTGGCAGCAAGCGTGGAGGCGATCTGCACCTCGAACTCGATCTGGCCCACCTTTAGATGGTCGCCTGATTTCAGTTCGACCTCGCCCGTGATCTTCTCCCCGTTGACGAACGTGCCGTTCTTGCTGTTGAAGTCACGAACGGCGACAAAGCCCTCCTCGACCATGATCACACAGTGATGCCGGCTGACCAGGTCGCTGTGGGGCCTGAGATTGCAGTCTTCAGCACGGCCGATAAAGAACTTTGGGCCAGGAATCGGAATCTCCTGCCCCGCGTGCTTGCCATGGACGACAATGAACTTGACTTCCATCGCCTTCACCACTCCCATGCAATGAGACGAGCCGAAGGAAACCGGCGAGAATTCGAGCGAAAACCCGCCCATCCAGAGCCTGACGCATCCTCCCGGTTACCCCATGTTATGAACGAAATCGGTCCAATGCAACCCAGTGTCACGACATTTTGTGCTTTTTTCCCGCCTTGGACTTTCAAGAACAGCACGGCAAACGTGCCCTACCCGGTCAGGTGGTTGCGGTATCGGATCCAGGCGTTTGCCGCATGTTTGTCTGCCACAACTTGGGCGGCTTCGGTACGCTCTTCCAGGGATAGTTCGGACCTCAGCCAACGGGTTTCCAGGCACCGGGAAAGACGCCCGAGCCAATGGTCCACGACTTCTTCGACCGGGTGGCGGAATCCGGCCAATTCTCGCAAGCCGGGGAGTTCCGGAGCGGCGTCGGATTGGGCCAAGAGCAAGCTCCCGTGTTGGAGCACGGCGGCGTGGCTCCTGCGTTGGGCGCTGCCCGCCACCTTGAAACGCTCGACCAAGACATCCCCCGGCATCCGCCGTTGGAAACACAAGAAAGGCCGTTCGGCAGGCTTGGGTGAGTCGGTCGCCGGTTGAATCGCGGCCACGACGCCCCAGTCGGCGAGCAGTTCAACGATGCTCTGGTGGACGACGTCGTACAAACGTTGCCGGCTGGGTGCGGCCGGATGACTCAAGGGAACCGTGAGCGAGTAGGTCAGCTCGGCGTCATGCACGATTGCTCCGCCGCCGCTGATGCGCCGAACCGCCGCGCACGACCGGCTCGCCGCGTGCTGCTGCCGTTGGTCAAACGACTGGAAGTAACCAAGGGAGAGCGTGGGCTGGTTCCAGCGGTACAGTCGCAGGCAGCACCCGCCGCTGCGCCCCGACCAGCCCCAAAGAACCTCGTCCACGGCCATGTTCCATGCCCCGGCCGCAGGCGGATCGACGATCAGACGACAATCAGTCATGGCTGGGGACCGCGGACGTGGCTTCTTGTGGCTGTCAGGTCAGAAAGCTGTGTGGGACTTGATCCTTCAGTCCTCATCCCTCCACTTCAACCGCGGGCTTCGCGCCGCACGGACTTCGTCGGGACGGCTTACGGGGGTCGTATGCGGCGCATCGTGGACGAGTTCGGGCGATTCGCAGAGAATCTGTTCCAGGGCGTCCGCAAACGCGTCAAGCGTCTCCTTTCCCTCCGTTTCCGTCGGCTCGACCATCATCGCTTCT
>CAZFKF010000454.1:0-5058 GCA_964518805.1 uncultured Planctomycetaceae bacterium
AACTTCGCGATGCTCCACCAGACCGTGATCGGTCTGGAGGTCGAAAGACAGCTCGAGCTTGCCGGCGATCGGCCCGACGTGGTCATCGGGTGTGCCGGCGGAGGCAGCAACCTGGCCGGATTGGTGTTTCCGCTGATGCCGCGCAAACTCCGCGGCGACGACCTCCGGCTGCTGGCCGTCGAGCCGCAGGAGTGCCCCACGCTCACCCGCGGCATGTACCGCTACGATTTTGCCGATTCGGCCCACCTCACGCCCATGCTCAAGATGTTCACCCTCGGCGTGGACTACGTGCCCGGCGAGATTCGAGCCTGCGGGCTGCGATACCACGGCATGTCGCCCCTGGTGAGCATGGCCGCAAAGTTGGGGCTGGTCGAGGCCGTGGCCTGCGACGAGGCCGACTGCCTGGCAGCGGCCCGGCTCTTCGCCGACGAGGAAGGGATCGTGCCGGCAGCCGAATCGGCTTACGCCATCTGCGCAGCGGTCCGCGAGGCCCGACGCCTCGGGCGGGCCCGAAAGTCCGGCTGCATTGTCTTCAATCTCAGCGGCCACGGCCGCTACGACGACGACGTGGCCGCGCAACACTCGTCCGCATTGCCCCTGGCCGCCCAGACCACCTGACGCAGCTCGGTCAAGTGTGGCCACATCGCGAAGGTCAGTGTCTCCGGGGCAATTCGCCGCGAGTCACGACTCCAATGGACCCAACCCGGGCCGCGATACTCTACCAGTTGGCTGGGGGTTGTCCTTCGGGAGCAATCCGCAACAATCCTCTCATAAGCATTCCCCGCCATCCAAGAAAGGATACCCATGCGCCGAGTGCCGCTTGAGCGAGCGCTGCTCCTTCTGCTGATCGGCTGGACATTGGTCGCGGCAAGCACCGCAGCGGTCGGCCAGGCGCCGCAGGCATTGCCGATCGCGCCGCCAGAGAACCGGCCGCCACAGGCCCTTACGCATTATCTTGGCCGCGAGATCGCAACCACGATGCACTACAGTGGGGCGCCGTGGCTGGTCCGCGAAAGCCGGCAGCGCGAGGAAGACTGCCGGCGTCTGCTGGCGGCCCTCAAGGTGAAGCCAGGGCAGACGGTCTGCGACCTCGGCTGCGGCAACGGGTTCTATGCGCTGCAACTGGCAAAGCTGGCCGGGCCAGACGGGAAGGTGCTCGCCGTGGATATCCAGCCCGAGATGCTGCGAATGCTCAAACAGCGCGCCGTCTGGGCGAAGACTGCCAACGTGACGACGATCCTGGGGACGCCCGCTGACCCGCGGTTGCCCGAGGGCCAAATCGACCTCATGCTCGTGGTCGATGTATACCACGAGTTCTCGCATCCCGAGCAGATGCTGCGGGCCATTCGCAAGAGCCTGAAGCCGCAGGG
This sequence comes from uncultured Planctomycetaceae bacterium, assembly GCA_964518805.1. Lineage (GTDB taxonomy): Bacteria > Planctomycetota > Planctomycetia > Pirellulales > Thermoguttaceae > CALFBP01. The sequence goes on from CAZFKF010000454.1 coordinate 1,371, forward strand.
ACGCATCGCGCTGGCCGAATTCCGCGCCGAAGACCCCGACGTGCCGATTCAGCCGCTGCACAAGATGTCGAAGCAGCAGATCCTCCGGGAATTCACGGCCAACGGCCTGCGACTCGTAGAACAATTCGACGGTTTGCCTTGGCAGCACCTGATGTTCTTTCAGTGAGCGGGGCGGGAGGCTACTGCTTCCCCTTCTTGTCCCCCTTCTGTGCCGACTTCTCGGCCGCTTCATCGACCTTGAGCTTGGCTTGGCGAGCCGCATGTACCAGGGCCGCGCTGCGGACCCGCTGCGCCGCGGTGACGGCGGCAGCGGCCAGCCGGCTGGCCTCGTCCCATTGTCTCGCCTTCACGGCTGCATCCACCAGGGCCAGCGCGGTTTCGGCCGTTTCCTTGCTGCCCGAGGACGTCCGAATCGTCTTCGCCGCCCGCTCCACCGCGTCGGTTTTCGCTTCGACGGGGTCCACTTTGAAGTACTGGGCCACGCGGTCGATCACCTCGCACGCCTTGCCCGGCTTGCCGGCCGCCAAGGCGTAGTCGCGGGCGTCGCGGAGCATCACATAACGACTCTCGGCGGGCACGTCGGGGCCGGACGCCGCCTCGGCAAGTCGCTCGGAAAGCTTGAGTTTTCCGCTGACGCTGGATGCCAGATTGTAGTCGACGTCGAAACGGGCTCGCACCGCTTGCTCCGCCTGGCGCAGGGAGGCCGCGTCCATGGGAATGTCGACCTTGGCGGCCTTGTCGACCTTGGTCTTCTCCACAGGCCGGGTCGGCGCAGCCTTGGGAGGGGACGCCACGCTCAACTCGGCCATCAGGTCCGAGACGTCCGTCCCCGCATCAACGAGACTCTGCCAAATGCGCCGCGCCTCCTGGCGATCGCCCTGCGCATCCATGGCGTGGAACGTCCCCAGCAGGACCTTGGTGGCGTTGTCGTCGGCGAAGCCGCCTTGAACGAGGGCGACCACGATCTCCCGAGGCATGTCCTTGACCGCGAACGACCGATTGCGGCCCTCGATGCGAAAGACGATTTGGTTTGCGCTGGCTTCCACAACGATGATCGGCGTGCCCTTGAGTGTGAGTTCCTGGGCCGGAGCCAGGCCCGCGATCACCTGGCCCATGACCTTCCAGAACTCCTCAACGTGCTGCGCCAGGGTCTCCAGTCGGGTAGCTTCGGCCTCCTCTTCAGGGCTCTGGGTGAGCTTGGATGCCGCCTTTGCGCTTCGCTTGGCGGCTGTTGCGTCACGACGGCTCATAGCGACCCGCGCGGCGGCTACCGTTCGTCGGTATAGTTCCTGCCTCTGAGTGTCGATCTGAGCGGGCCGCTCCTTGGCTGCGGCAGGCGGTTCGTTCTCAGCGGCTGACACCGCCGCCACGGCGACGGCCACGGCCCACACAAGCAAGCAATCGCGAACGCGGCACATGGTGTCGAGCATGGTCTGCCACCCCGTGAACGGAACCGTAGATCGTGTTCTCCGTACTTTTACCTCTAAGGACGGTCGATCGCAAGCTTCGCAGGTCCAGGGGCGGGAGCCACAGGGCGCGATCATGCAGCGAGCAGCGTTCCGGGGATTGCTCCGGGATCGCGTCCGCCCACTTCCTCACCCAATGTTCTTCTCCCGTCCGACTGGAGAGGGGAACACGTCTTGGACAACTCGCAGACATCCGGTGTGCCCCGGTTTCCCTATTCTTTCTAAACGTATTTCGCAACGCCAACGGGGTTGTTGCCAGCAAGTGCTCGCTGCAGCACATCAGGGAGATTCGCGATCTGCGGTCGAGTCGGCTGGTCGCAACAACGGCCTGCCGGTATGCTTTCGGACGGAACTCTCCTTCAAGGCAAAGCGTCTAGTAAGAGTCTACGTGATGGCGGGATTGGCTTCGCGTTCCATGCCGGCGGGCGGTGACGACCTATCCGGCGTCGGCGTAGCAGAGTTTCCTGCGGCTAATTGCGTTTTCTCGCGGTGAGGAGTGGCAACCATGCGGATCAAGCAGTGTCTCAGTAGTCTCATTCCACTGGGAGTGGTGCTCATGACTATTTCGGGGGCCGGGGGGGTGGAGCCCTCATTGCACGACGGTCTTCGCGACCGTCTGCAGAAGACACTCCGCGCAGGCAACTTCAAGGACGCTTATGAGGGGTTTCGCGATCTGGCCCTGAATCCCGCCTGCGACCCGAAAAAGGTGGGGAACGACCTCCGAATGGGCATCCAGGCCCTGGAGCGGCTCAACCGGGTCGCCGAGATCGACGCCTTTCGCGAAGCCGTGATCGCCGCACACCAACAGAACTGGCGGCTTCTGTGGGCCGCAGCGCAGAGCTACGTCGAGGTGCAGCATCAGGGATTCATCGTCGCTGGCAAGTTCGAGCGCGGTCAGCACCGCGGCGGGGGGCAGGTGGCCAACGCGATGGAACGCGACCGGGTGCGGGCCCTGCAACTGATGGTCCAAGCGCTGCCCCTGGCATTGCGGGACGACGATCGCACCGAGGCGGCGAAGTTTCTCCTCTCGTTGGCCGACGTGTGGCTCGATCAGCGCGGATCGCGGGAGTCCTGGCGGCTTCAGGATCTGACCGATCTGGCGGTGCTGCCCGACTACGAACCCGGCTGGGGCCATCATGCGCAGACTCGCGGTGCGCCGGTCGACGCCGACGGCAACCCCGTCTTCCATCATCTTCCCAAGAGGTTCGAGCAAGCCAGGTCCGACGGCCAGCGCTGGCGGTGGTGTCTTGCTCAGGCCGCCGAGCTCGACCCGCGGCTGTTGCGCGATTCTCGGGTGCGTTTCGCCGAATTCCTGCACGGCCAGTTCGGGGTTCAGACCATGGCCGAGTATGGTTGGTTCTTTGGACGCGGGGCTGTCGACGACTCCCGCGAGGATCAGAGCGGTACGTATGCCTTGCATACGCTGGGCGAGGATGAGACGATCGCGCGGCTGGCCACGGGCATCAAGCGATTCAAACTGCCCGACGAGTTCAACTGCATCAAGCTCTACCAGCAACTCGCCGAAGCGGACTCCGGGTGGCAAGCGCAGGCGTTGGAGCGGCTGGCCACGGTTTTCGAGAACCGTCGGCAGTATCGCCGTGCGGCGGAGTACTGGCGCCAGCGGATCGCGTTGGCCCCGAACGCGGAGCACGCCAAACGCCGCCTGGAGCAAATCGAAGGCAACTGGGGCCGCTTCGAACCGGTGATGACCCAACCCGCCGGCAAGGGCGCGACCGTCGAGTTCCGCTTCCGCAATGGCAAGAGCGTCGAATTCGTGGCCCACCAGCTCCAGGCCGAGAAATTGTTGGAGGATGTCAAGAGCTACATCAAGTCCCGCCCGCGGCAACTCGACTGGGAAAAACTCAATATTGCCGACCTGGGTTGGCGGATCGTTCAGAAGAATCAGGCGCGCTACCGCGGGCCGCAGGTGGCCGCGTGGAGCATGGACCTGGAACCCCGCGAGAATCACTTCGACAAGCGGGTGACGGTGGCCTCGCCGCTCCAGAAGCCGGGGGCCTATTTGCTGACCGCCAAGATGCGCGACGGCAATACGAGCCAGATTGTGCTCTGGGTGGCCGACAGCGCCATCGCCAAGATGCCTCTTGACCGCAAGGTGTTGTAGTTCATAGGCGACTCGGTCACGGGCTAGCTGGTCGATGGGGCCAACGACGAGTTCTTCGGCTACCCGTTGGAACTTCGCGAGGGCAATCGCGACGAGCACG
>CAZFKF010000455.1:0-5053 GCA_964518805.1 uncultured Planctomycetaceae bacterium
GGGCCCGCGCCAGGAGAACGACGTGCCGGTGCATTGGAGGCGATTCCTGCAAGCCAATCCAAGGCCTGACAGTGCGGCCAAAGGGACGGCCAAGTTGTAGGTTCAATCGACAGCCTGTGAGGAGCCCAAGGGAATGGATCCATGTTCAACGGACTGGTGGTTGCGGGTTAACGGCATCCAACCGGCCTTCGGAATCGAGTTGGGCCTGGATAGCCCTCGGAGCCAGGAAGGCCGAGCCACCAATCCGTATCGCCAGGCGAATGCCTCGTTCTCGCTCGTTCAGCATCGCTCCGGTGAGATCGTGCGCCATACCCTGATCGATGTCGGCATGGGCGTCGTGCCGTCGCTTCTGGAGTTCGAACAGACGCATGGCGTCCACGTGGTCCACGAGGTGTTCTTGACCCACCCGCACCTCGACCACTTCGCGCAGTTGGACTGGTTGTCGATGTGCCTGGTGCGCAATGGCCGGGAAGCGCAGCCCCGGCCCTTGCCGATTTACGCGACAGCGGAATGTTGGGAGGCTGGCCCGAACCGCGTCCATCGCTATCTGGCCGAGCGGAGCGACTTTCGCCGCTTGGTGCTCGGCGTCCCTATTGTCCTGGGCGATCTGACAATTACGCCGTTTGCAGTCCACCACAGTGCCAAGGCCCCCGGCGCCGTGGGTTACGTGGCCCAGCATGGCGGAAAGAAGGTTGTCTTCACGGGCGATTTTCTGCGGGTCGTCAACGAGGACGATCCGCTCCTGTGCGGGGCCGACGTCATGTTCCTGGACGCCAACACGTGGCATCCCGCAGAGCACACCGGCCACCAGTCGGTGCTGGGCAATCTGCCGTTGATCGGCAAATGGCAGCCGAAGCGGACCTACATGATTCATTACTCCGGCTACGAGGACCGCGATCACCCGAACGACCCGGTCCACGGACCGATGGACGTTGAGTGGTTCCGGCGGGAACTTCGTCGCGTCTCCGGAGGCCGAGAGATCCAGCCCGCGGAGCACGGGATGATTCTCGGCGACACGGCGCCGTGGCCGAAGCTGGGTGAGTTCTGAAGGAGGTTTTCATGCAATACCGTCATTTCACTCAGGCTCTGGGACAATGCCTGCTCGGTTGGGCAATCGCACTGCCGGCCATCCCGGCGGCCGGTTACGCGGCCGAAAGACCCACCGGCGATTGGCTCTCCATCGGCGTGCCCGGCGCCTGGGAGGACAAGTTGCCCAAAGTGGCCGGTCAGTACGACGGGTTTGCCTGGTATCGCTGCCTCGTCGAGATCCCCAAGGCTTGGCAGGGGCAGTCGCTCCGCCTGGCACTCGGCAAGATCGACGACTGCGACGAGGCGTTCTTCAACGGGACGAAGGTCGGCAGCACGGGCCGCATGCCTCCGAAGTACCGCGGCCTTTCCGGCCAGCCTCGGGTCTACAGCGTGCCGGCCGGGCTGGTCCGAGCCGGTCAGTACAATCTGATCGCCGTACGGGCCTACGACGCGGGCGGATCGGGCGGAATCATGGTCGGCCCAGTGGCGATCTCTTGCGCCCGCGGAACGTTCGATCTGGCCGGGGCTTGGCAGTTCCGCCTTGGCGATGACGCGGCTTGGGCCAGGTGGCCGATGGACGCCGACAGTCCGGAAGGACGGGCCATGGCCGCCAAGATCGGCCGCAGCGGGGCGGTCACGTTCGCCGAAATCGTAAGCAGTTCCCAACCGGCCAGCGGCCTTCTTACCCTCTGGTATCGCAGACCGGCCAGGCCGTGGGGCGAGGCCTTGCCCGTGGGAAACGGCAGGCTTGGCGCGATGGTCTTCGGCGGCGTGAGCCGGGAACGCATTCAGCTTAACGACGACGCCCTCTGGGCCGGCGGTCCCAAGGATCGTGACAACCCCCAGGCCCTCAAAGCCCTTCCCAAGGTCCGGCAACTCCTGTTCGACGACAAGAACGACGAGGCGACTGCCTTGGCCGATCAAGCGATGATGGGCATCCCGCCGACGATCGAATCGTACCAGACGCTCGGCGACCTGCATCTCGACGTGCCGGGCATCGACAAGGCCACCGACTACCGCCGCGGCCTGGATCTGGGGCGCGGCGTCGCCTGGGTCGGCTATTCGGCCGGCGACGCGCACTTCACGCGCCAGGTCTTTTCCAGCGCTCCGGACCAGGTGCTGGTCATTCGCTTCCATGGCGACAAACCCGGGCGGATCTCGTTCGCCACGACGCTCGACCGCCCACAGGATGCCACGACGCGGGCCGTTGGCCCCGATCATCTCGTGCTGGCCGGGGCTTGCGACGGTGGGAAGGGGATGAAGTTCGAGGCCCACCTCCAGGCGATCGTCGAAGGCGGCGTGGTGCAGACGCAAGGCGACCGGCTGGTGATTGACAAGGCGGACGCGGCAACGCTGCTGCTGGCCTCGGCCACGACGCTCAGGCACCGAGATCCGCGGGCGGTGTGCATCCGGCAATTGCAGTCCGCAGCGGCCAAAGGCTACGAGGCCCTGCTCCGCGCCCACGTCGCAGAGCATGCGGCGATCTTCGACCGGGTGAAGATCGACCTGGGCAAGAGCCCCAACCTCAACCTGCCCACCGACGAGCGCCTGGCGGCCGTCGCCAAAGGGGCCGACGACCCGCAATTGGCGGCCCTTTATTTCCAGTTCGGCCGTTACCTGCTGATGGGCAGTTCGCGGCCCGGCTGCCTTCCGGCGAATCTCCAGGGGATCTGGAACGAACACATGCAGGCCCCCTGGAACGCCGACTTCCACACGAACATCAACCTGCAGATGAATTATTGGCCGGTCGAGGTGTGCAATCTCGGCGAGTGCCACCTGCCCCTGGTGGACCTGATGGAATCGCTGGTCGCGCCGGGCGCCAAGACCGCGAAGATCCACTACGGCTGCCGGGGCTGGGTGGTGCACCATTTGACCGACGTCTGGGGCTTCACGGTGCCGGCCGATGGCGTCTGGGGCATCTGGCCCATGGGCGCTGCTTGGATCGCCCAACATCCGTACGAACACTATCGCTTCAGCGGCGACAAGAAATTCCTCGCCGAGCGTGCCTACCCGCTCATGAAAGGGGCCGCCCGATTCATGCTCGACTTCCTCGTCGAGGCCCCGCCGGGCACGCCCGTGGCCGGCAAACTGGTAACCTGCCCGTCGCACTCGCCAGAAAACTCGTTCCGTCTGCCCAACGGGAAGACTTCCATGTTCACCTATGCGGCCACGATGGACCTGGAGATTCTTCACGACCTGTTCACCAACTGCGTCGAGGCCATCGACACCCTGGGGCCCGACGGGAAGTTCGACGCCGAATTCCGGGCGGAACTGGTCTCGGCGCTGGGGCGTCTTGCGCCGCTTCGGGTCAGCCAGCGGACCGGGGCCTTGCAGGAATGGGTGATCGACTACGAGGAGCCCGAACCGCAGCACCGGCATGTCTCGCACATGTTCGGCCTCTATCCCGGCCGGATGATCGCGCCGCGGAGCACACCCGAACTCTGCGCGGCGATCAAGAAGACCCTCCTGCGCCGCGGCGACGCGGGCACCGGTTGGAGCAAGGCATGGAAGGTCAACGCCTGGGCCCGATTGGAAGACGGAGACCACGCCTACCGGATCTTCCAGGGCCTGCTGGCCGGGAGCACGCTGCCCAACCTCTTCGACAACCACCCGCCGTTTCAGATCGACGGCAATTTCGGCGGCACTGCCGGAATCGCCGAGATGCTTCTTCAAAGCCACGCCGGCGAGATCGCCATCCTGCCCGCCTTGCCCAAGGCCTGGCCGACGGGCCGGGTCGAGGGATTGCGCGCGCGAGGCGGCCTGCTGGTCTCGATCTTCTGGAAGGACGGCCGAGCGACCCGAGCGGACTTCAAGGCGACCATTGACGGTCGGCACAAGATCCGCCCTCCCCAAGGGCAGAGGATCGCAGAAATCACCGCCATGGGCCGACCGCTGAGCGGACAAGTTGGTCCCGATGGAACGGTCGCGGTCGAGCTTAAGGCCGGCAGCGAGTGCTGCGTCCAGTTCCAGTGATCTTTGCTATGGGGCTTCTGCGGTGATTTGGGCTGGGGACCAGATGTTGCTCTTCGCAGTGGCCTGTGGGATGGGCGTCAGCGGCGCGGCGGCCTGCCCCGGCACTGCCCGAGTGTGGCGACGCAGATACCACGGCACTTGTGCTCGCCGCCGAGGTGTCGGCGTGCAGCGGGGCTGGTGACTACCAGCCTCGCTGTGATGAAGCTTCGCAAGATCGCCAGTCTCAGACGGACGTCCACGGCGCAGTGTATGGCCACCGCGTCTTGCTGTGGGTGACCGGCAATGGGCCGCCTGTCGAAGGAACCGACAACCGTGTCGCCTTCCTCGGCGCGCCCCGTATAACGGCGAGTTTGTGCGTAGTCCGTAACTCGTGACCCGTATGTCGTTTGCGTCAATTCGCGTGCGGCGCTACTCTTGGCGCAAGGATTGCTATGTACCGGGGCACGTGGCTTTATCGACAGCCGGGGCTGCGATGGCCGCGCGGGGCCAACGCTTCGGCTTCGGGGCCGAAACAGAGAACTCCGTGGCTGCGACTCTGGGATGGGTCGGAGATTCTGGAATGCGACCGATAGACCGGAAACACTGGGAGGTGAACCGATGCAATTGCGTTCGTTGTTGGCCGTGGCGGTGGTTGGTTGGCCCTTGTCTGCGCCTTCGAGGGGCTTGCCGGCGGCCGAGGTCAAGTCGTTTGGGCCCGATCCTCAGCTTTACCAGACGACGGTGGACCGAGCCGTTCAGTACCTGGCCAAGCAACAATCGCAGGAAGGCGCGGTGAGCGCCCAACTGGGGATTGGACCGACCGCCTTGGCCACGCTCGGGCTGCTGCGAAGCGGACGCTCGGTTGCCGATCCGCAGGTGGCCAAGGGGCTGAAGTTCCTCGTAGAGGACACCCAGGAGAGCGGCGGCATCCACATTCCGGGCGGGCGGATCCCGATGTACGAGTCTTGTATCGCCTTGATCTGCTTCAAGGAGGCCAACCGCGACGGGCGCTACGACCTGATCGTCAAGCCCGCCGAAGCTTTTGTGCGCGGCGGACAATGGGACGAGAGCC
>CAZFKF010000456.1:0-5047 GCA_964518805.1 uncultured Planctomycetaceae bacterium
GATGTAGCGGGTAAGGTGCGAGACTCCGACCTGATTTCGAGGGAGGGCTATGCCGTGACTCGTCCCCTGGCGGTTCAAGTTGGCTGGGTCGGAGTTGTTGCGGCGGTCGTAGTGTGGGCGGCAACGGCGTTCGATGCCCGCGCGGCCGAGGAGAAGAAGGCTGCACCCAAACCGGCCGAGGCCAAGGGCTTCTTCGGCTCGGGCGCGGAGGGGGTCAACACGACTTCGGGCAGGGTCGCATCGACCACCGCCCAGTCCATCGAAGTCCGTGCCCAAGGCCGCAATCTGACTTTCTACGCGAAAAAGGCGGACAAGGGAATGGTCGCCCTCATCGCCCAATTGGCCCCGCCCGACAGCGTGACGATTACCTGGACCCAGAAGGACGGCAGGAAATGGGTCCAGAAGATCGAGGGCCGCGACACGGTGGAAGGCTTCGTCACGGGCAAGTCGAACCTCGGGATCGAGGTCACTCCCAAAGACGGCATCCCGCAAAGGGCCCTGTTTCCTTGGACCGGCAAAACAGCCGAGGAGATCGCCAATCTCGACGAGAAGCAGATGAAACGAATGCGGACGGCAAAGCCGGGCGACGAAGTGCGGCTGACTTGGGAGATTTCCGACGCCAAGCGAGTCACCGAGATGAAGGTCCTCACTCGAGCGCCCGCGCAACGGCCGTCGGGGGGCGTCGGGCAGGGGACGCCGCATCACAGTCCCTCGGCGAATTCTGTGTTGCGGCGAGCAAGACGCATGGGCGGTCCGGCAAACGGGGCGAGTCCGGGCGGCGCGCAGAAAGCTGGAGCCGGTGGCGGCGGTTTCGCCCCGTGACGCGAACGCAGGATGCCCCGCCGCGTGCCCTGAGGTTGGGCCTACTTTCCGCAGTAGTCGATCGTGCGCGCGATCTCGCTCTTGAGATCCTGGCGGCGGACGATGCGGTCGATGAAGCCGTGTTCCAGGAGGAACTCGCTCGTCTGGAAGCCCTTCGGGAGCTCGATGCGGATCGTTTCGCGGATCGTGCGCGGCCCTGCGAATCCAATCAGGGCCTTCGGCTCGGCGAAGATCACGTCGCCAAGCGCGGCGAAACTCGCAGCCACGCCGCCCATCGTGGGATTGGTCAGCACGGAGATGTATAGTCCTCCGGCGCGATCGAATCGAGCCAGGGCCGCCGACACCTTGGCCATCTGCATGAGCGACAGCATGCCTTCGTGCATGCGGGCCCCGCCGCCAGACCCGGAGATGATGATCAGCGGCAACTGCTGTTCGGTGGCCCGCTCGATGCTGCGCGTCAGCTTCTCGCCCACGACCGAGCCCATGCTGCCCATGATGAACGAGGAATCGGTCACCGCGAAAGCCACTCGCCGGCCGCGGACCATGCCGGCCCCGACCACGGCCGCGTCGCGAAGCCCGGTGCGCTGCTGTTCCTCGACGATCCGGTCCTTGTACGGCTTCTTGTCGACGAATTCCAGCGGATCGGCAGGCGACAGTTCGGCGTCCCATTGCTCGAAAGTGCCTTCGTCGAGCACCTGGCGAATGCGTTCCTGCGCGGGAACGTACCAGTGGTAGTCGCACTCCGGGCAGACTCCCAGCCGACGTTCCGCCTCTTTGCGGAAAATGGTCTCGCTGCAGCCGGGGCAGCGTTTCCACAGCCCTTCGGGCACGGCCCGCTTGGGGTGCTTCACCAGGTTCCGCCAACCGTTCGAATCGGGACGCTCGGAAACCATGCCAATCCGGGACTCCTGCGAGGTGTTCGTTAGGCGGTATGGGCCAACGTGGGATGGACCGTGAGGACCTGCCAGCGACCGTGTTCTTCCAGAGCCTTCCAAAGGTCTCCGAGTTCATCGTGGTTGACGAAACGCCGGACGAGGCTTGCCATGGGCTCCCGCAACACCAAGGCAATCACCCCGTCCTTGTGCCGCTTGAGGAGCTTGGTCATCGCTGCCTCGACCCGTTCAACGGCCGAAAAAAGCATCTCGCCTTCAGGCGGGCAGATGTTCTCGGGGTGTTCTTGCCATTGGCGATAGACCTTGGGCTGTTTCAGCCGGACGTCTTCGATGAGCATCCCCTGCCACAGCCCATAATTCAGATTCTCCATCCGGTCCAGTTTCTTCAGCTTCACGTCGAGGGCGTCGGCAAGGCAACGGGCAGCCTGCATGGTAGGTTCGCAGTCCGCTGCGTAGACGACCTCGATTCCCAGGCCGCGCACCTCCTCGATGACCCGCTGCACCTCGCTTATGCCTTGGTCGTTGAGCGGTACGTCCAGGTTTCCCTGGATCCGCTCTTGCAGATCGTAGTCGGTACAACCCGGACGAATCAAGACGATTTCCAACATGGTTTTTTAGACTCTCTCCTCCAATGCCGACCTGGCAGCCTCATCCAGTTGGCCAAGCCGCTCTCGATAATCCGAGTGACCGAACAGCGCGGTACCGACGACAAACATCCCAGCGCCTGCGGCCGCACACGGGCCGATGGTCTCCTCGTTGACCCCGCCATCGACCGATAGCAGGGGTTTGGTGCCCACTCGGGTACTCAGCCAGCGGAGTCTCTCGAGACCCGTGGGCTGGAACTGTTGCCCGCCGAAGCCCGGCATCACCGTCATGACCAGGACCAAATCACAGTCGTCCAGGCATGGCTCCAGGGCCGCGGCCGACGTGGGGGGGCTGATGGCGACGCCCGCAAGGGCGCCGGACTTCCTAATTCTAGCCAAAAGTGGGGAGGGATCAGAAACCGCCTCCACATGGAACGTGATCAAGTCGGCGCCTGCGTCTCGGAACGCCTGGGCGTAGCGGGCCGGCTCGGAGATCATCAAGTGCACGTCCAGCGGCAAATCGGTTACCCGTCGAACGGCCTCCACCACAGGCAGCCCAATACTGATGTTCGGCACGAAATGCCCGTCCATCACGTCCAAATGCAGAACCCTCGCCCCGGCCGCTGTAACAGCATCAATCTCTTGCTGGAGATTGGCGAAATCGCACGCCAAGAGCGATGGCGCAACTAGCGGCACCGCGGCATGAAGATCGGCCAGAAGTGTGGACGCGTCCATCGGATCGTCGAAGGGTCACTTGGCAAAACCGCCATAAGCCACCTCGGCAAACGTCGATCGCGGGCCTCGGCCCGTCGCTGTGGAGACGATCGATCGCTCCTGACCGTCTTGCCGGAGAGACACGAAGCGATTCGCACAGAGTCACAGACCGTACAATCGCCATCCGGCAACTCGTTCAGATAGAGCGCAATTCTAGCATGGGCCGCAAGGTCGGTCTGCGCTCGTTTCGGGGGGTAAATCGCAAGTTGATTTTAAATAACAACTTACGAAGAATCTCCACTCCCGAACCATAGTACACAGGAAGGTAAGCAATATACCCTAAAGTTGGGTTTCGCGAAGTCCCTATGGTCTGTGAGCCAATGCGCCCAGTGTCGACCGACGCCACCGGTTACGAGCAAAACAAACAACCACCCGCCAGAATGCTAACCGGCGTTCGTCGTGCAGGCTTCAGCCCGTCTGCCAGCTCGGTTGCGACTCAGAAACGGGCTGAAGCCCGCACTACAAACGGCAGCCAGTCTGGCGTTATGGCGGGCCGTTGAAAACAAATGCGGCGGGACGGGCAGCCGCGATCGTGTCGGATCGTCAGGGCCGCTCGTCCCGCCGCTTCGCTCTGCGAAGTGCGCACGCGAAGTTTAATACTTCATTCTATTCTTTTCCTCCTCGGCACCATGCTTTTCGACCGGAGCCTTCTGTTCAGAAGAGTCCGTGCCAGGTGTGCCCGCGGCCTTCGCTTCCACCCCAGTCCCCTTCGCCGGGCCAACGTCGAGATGCAGCACCAGGGCTTCGAGGTCGTGCAAGTCCTCCTTCGGGCCGCTCGCGGCGAGGCTGTTCGTTCGCTCGTCGAAGGCCACCTGGACTCGCTTTTCTTTCACGAACGGCATCGCGGTGACCGCCTCGATGAGCGAAGCCACGTCGCGGTTGGCGAGGGTGTAGATCTTGATCTCGACGGGCTTCGCGGTGTCGGGCGCGGACCTGGTCAACACGGTTCCCGTGCTTTTTCCTCCGAGTGGGCCAATCACCCCAGTACTGACCGCGCCTGCCGAACCTGACGCGTTCAATGCAGGGACCTTGCCGTCTGGAGTCGGTTGGTAGACCGCGGACATTCCATACCTCGGCGTTCCATTGCTCGGCGCCGGCGGCACCAGGGCCGTCGGCTCGCCGGACGACGTCCAGCCCATGCCCTCCGCCTCGCGCAAGATCTGTTCGAGCCGCTTTTCGACGATCGTCTTGCGGGCCTGGGCACGCTTGTCGATCAGTTCGCGGAGACGCTTGACGCGGGCCTCGATCGGCTCCAGTTCCTCCTTGCGCATCTTCTGCTGGAGATCGAATTGCTGATCGAGCACCTTCGCCAGCGATTCCTTGAGCTTCGCCCGCTCCGGCTCGTTCGTGGTCGCGGCATACTTGCCTGTCAGGGTCTGCTCCTCCTGCTGGGCCTTGGTCATCTCGGTGCTGAGCCTCTGCCTTTCCGGGCTTGCCGCGTGGTACGTGCTCACGAAGCCCGCACCGGCGGGAACACTGTAGGGCACCGCTGCGCCGCCCCCGCCCATGATGACCACGCCGGACGGAGGAGCCGGAGGGACGCCGGCGGGCGCCGGCACGATGACGCCGTGCGCCGGCGGGACCGCCAGCAGGGGAGCGTTCGCAGTCGTTGGGGATGACGTCGCGACGGGCGGTGAAACGGCCGATGCCTCGGCAACGACGGACACCGCGCGGGGCCCTTCGACCGCCGGCTGCTGTGCCCACCCGATGCCTAACCAAACCGCCGTCACGGCCATCACCAGCAGAACACCCAGGAACGTACGAGTCATGTGAGAACCTCCTCGTGAAAGGGACATCGAATCTTCTCTACGGCTCTTCGGTTTGCATCTGTCTTTCCAGATCGTCTCGTTGTACGCGCATTGGGTGGCATGCTCTCACGACGCGAAGCGTCGGGTGAGCATGGGAACCGCCATGACGCTTTCCATGCCGACCCTCGGCTGCGCCGAGTGACGGCATGCCACCCAGATTGCAGAA
>CAZFKF010000457.1:0-5047 GCA_964518805.1 uncultured Planctomycetaceae bacterium
AGGTCGCAAATGGGGGCATCGTGCTGATGTACCGTGGCGAGCATCACGCGGTTGCGCGACGTGCCGGCGGCTGTGGCCAGCCCGTCGCGCCATCGGTCGTACGAGTCGTTGTTGCACTGGCACCAATCGAGCGCCACGGCGACAATCGGTTGGCCGGCCCCGAGCAGGACGAACCCCTTGGCGAACAGCGGGTCAACGATCTCGCGGGCATCGGCCACTCCGCCGCCCATGCAGGCGTGGCCGATGGGGACGGTGATGTCCGCCTCGAAGGTGGCCACACGGTATTCCGCAGCCAAGCTTCTGAGTTGCGGACCAAGCATCGAGCCGAGCAGCACGAACCGAAGGGCCCAAGACGTCTTCATGGCACACCTTTCAGAGTCCGAGCATCGCTTTCAATTCCGTTGCGCTGGCCGTGCCGGTCGTGTCCGAGACCACCTGCCCGTTCTTGAAGACCATCAGCCTTGGGATCGCCGTGACCCCGTACCGTTGGGCCAGGCCCGGATTCTCATCGACATCGACCCTTACGAACCTTGCCCCGGCTGTCTCGCGGGCCAGTGCGTCCAGCACGGGCGCGATCTGCTGGCAGGGACCACACCAATCGGCCGCGAAGTCCACCATGACGGGAAGCGGAGAGCCGAGAACCTGCCGATCGAAATCGGCCTCGACGATCTCCACGACTTGCCCTTGGCTCAGGGGGACGCCAGGCGCCGAGCGGACTCCTCCCGAACCGCCTCGATGGGATCGCGTGTCCGTCGGCGCGGGGATCAGCAACCAGCCGACGGCCACTCCGATCGCGACGAGCAAAACGAAGAAGGCCCCCTGCTTCGACGTTTCCGAAAACCGCGGCTTCATGGTCTTCTCAGATTCCGGGCTGTGCGATTCGTGCCCCACGCGGCCCCGGCCCCCGTCGCACGCCTCTGGGGTCCATCCCGCTCGGGCCGGAGGCGGATGCCTCAACGATATCAGATTATACTGCCCCGGAGAAGCGTTGGGACGCCTTCACGAACTGAAGATGGACGAGGATCACGGCCGTGATGCAGAAGAGCAGGATGTAGTAGATGCTGAACGCCATCTCGTTCCAGTTTCCCGGCGGCCCTGTCACCAGTTGGGCGATCACGTTCTGGACGATCAGGACCAACCAGACCAGCCGATGGGCGTGGGGAAACACGTCGCCCTCGAAGTCCTTGGGAAAGCGGCGGAAGCGAATCCGAAAAGCCAGCCCGACCAGGCCCAAGAGCATCGCCGGGCCGATAATCCACCAGAGCACCTGGTTCCAGTATTCCTCGTTGCCCAGGTAGATGTTGGCCCAGCCCTTCAACCCGTTCTTCACCGAGAGTCCCAGGCCGAAGAGCAGGCCGAGATACGCGCCGAACTGCTCCCATTCCGGCCGGCGATCCAGCGGCCGCGACGCGCCCGTCGCCTGCGCGCTTGCCGACATCGGACGGTTCACAAGATAGTACGCGACGCCGTAGGCGATGCCGATCGAGATTCCTCCCGACGACTCCCAGCATCGCCACCAGTTGAAGTTCGCGCCGGGCCAGAAGCCTCGGGCCCACTGCCAGTTTTGGCACAGGGCCCAACCCAGGCCGTTCAATACGCCGACGGTGCCGATGAGGATCACGTTGCGTCGGTCGTTGCGAGCGACTTCGGCGGTCAACAGCCCCAGGTAGAGTCCCAGGTGCGTGATCGCCGCGCGGTTATCGGCAATGAGCCGGCGGAGATTGGGATTGGCCTCCAGATCGGCGTATTGCGACTTCATGTTCGTATAGAGCGGAAGGAATAGCTCGGGAAAACGGTCGAACAGGAACCGCGCCAAAACAACGGCGCCGGCGCCGCAGCCGACGCGAATCGCCCATCCGCCCCAGCGCGCAGGACGGTGAGAACCGCACCACGCCAGAGCGCACGCCCCCAGGCCGGCCCAGGGGACACCGGCCACGAAGAGCCAAAGGAAACCATAGGCTGAAGAAATAGGCACCCATTGGCCCGCAGCAACGTTCGTTTGCAGGTGGCCGAGGAAGAAACTCGGCCACTGCATCCACCCTCGAGCTCCGGAGATGCCGATCCCCACGGTCAGTGCCAAGATGATCCAGCCCGAGGCGTACGCGCGCGGTTGTCGTGCCGAGGGCTGGCGCGCGATGTACCACCACGCCGTGCCCCAAGTCACTCCGGCGAAGACGCATCCATTCATGGCTCCGAACCCGGAACAGCCTCGCACCGCCCAGGTCATCGCTCCCAAGGCCGCAAAGAGCAGCGTCGGAAGGACCAAGTCGTGCGTGAGACCGGTTGCCGTCTTGCGGCTCATCGGTTCCATCTCTCGAAGTCCTGTCTCCCACTGTGTGGGGGGCGCGCTAGTGGTCTGTCCAAATTGAGTTTACGGGTGCCACGGTTGGCTTGTCCAACCGTGTTTCCAGCACTGCTGGGCAAGCCAGCAGTGGCACCCAACTGGTGAAGTCGAAATGGATAGACCACTAGTCGCCGTCGCACGAATCCCGCGTCTTGTTGTACCAGACCGCTTCGCGCCCGAAAACGACCTCGGGTTCGATGGACTTCCGAGCACGCGAGGTCGATGGAGAAGTTGAGGTCCGAGGGCGGGGCGCCGGGGGGGCTGGGGTGCTTCGGGAATGGGGCGGACGAGCTAGGTTCTTCGCGTGCTTGGATGCGAGGCACGTAACGCATACTATAATGTCCGACGGCACGCACCGCGCCCGCCGTCATTGAGAATCGAGCTTACCGAGGCGATCCGCCATGAAGACCCACATCGATGTTCCACAAGCGTTCTCGGTGCGCCTTGAGGATGAGTTCTACCCCATCCAGCACCTCATGGCCCGGTTGAACCCGAAACTGTTGACGGCCAAGGTGGCCGTGGGGGTTCACGTCGACGGCGGCGGCAGCGTGTTCTGGGGCATCGTCTACCACGAAGGTAAATTGCCCAACCGAAAGGAAGTCGAGACGGCATTGCAGGAGGCGGGCTACGATTTCGCCCAGAATCCTCCCGTGTGAGAGGATCGACCGGAAACGACGCTCGGAGTATGCGAGTATGGAGAGACGAGACGCGGATTCCGCCGTCGAATCCTCGTCGGTTCCGGCTTCTGTCTCCACTGCCGTGCAGGGCTTCGCGCCCTCGGCATTGGCGGCGCCGACGCGTGTCCGCTGGCAGATCGTGGCCATGCTTTGCGCGATTGCCTGCGTGATGTACGTTGACCGCGTCAATCTCATGGTCGCGATCACGTCGATCAAGGCCGAGTTTGGCTTTTCCGAAGCCGTCCGCGGGAGCATTCTCAGCGCGTTTCTGTTTGGCTACGCGGTCGGGCTGGTTCCGGGCGGGTGGCTGGTCGATCGGATCGGCGCCAGCCGCGCGCTTTCCATCGCTGGTTTCTCCTGGGGCGTCCTCACCGTTGTCACGGCGTGTGTGCGTCCGATCTCCTCCGGCGGATTGCTCGCGGGAACCGATGCCCTCATCGCCTTTCGATTCCTGCTGGGAATCTGCGAAGCATGCGCCTGGCCGGCCTTCGGCCGCGCCATGGCCCATTGGATGCGACGCGGCGAGCGGGCCATCGCCAGCGGCCTGATCCATTCGGGATCGGGCTTGGGAGGCGCGCTGGGGTCGATCGTGGTCGCGTGGATCGTCCCCCAACCCGATTTGGGGTGGCGCGGTGCGTTCGTTCTCTCGGGCCTCGTCACCTTTGGCGTGACCTTGTGGTGGTTCTGGCGGGCTACCGATGATCCGGCGAAGCACGCGCGAGTCTCGCAAGGCGAATTGGCCCTCATCGCCTTGGAGAAGGAAGAAATGTCCGCGCCGCCGCTGGACGCCGCCTGGCTCGTGCGGCTCGCCGCGAATCGAAACGGCTACCTACTTTGCCTGAGCGAATTCTTCTTCGGCATCGGCGGATTCATCTTTGTGACCTGGTTCTATACGTATTTTGCCGAAGTGCGTCGGGCGGGCAACGAGTACTCTGGCCTCCTTTCTTCCTGCAATTATGTGGCCTTGATCGTTGCAGCCCCGATCGGCGGCCTGCTCTGCGACCGCTGCGTGCGCCGCTTTGGCAGCCGCTGGGGGCGGCGGATCGTGCCCCTGGTCTCACTTGCGCTTTCGGGACTGTGCACGGTCGTCGCGCCCTTGATCGAGAACCATACCGCTTCGGCCCTGGTGTTCGCCGTCTCGTGCGGATTCACGTTCGCCGCGGCCCCGGTTTTCTGGTCGCTGCTGATCGACGTGACGCGCCGCGGCACAGGGCTGCTGGGAGGACTGATGAACGGCGCCGGCAACCTCGGCAGCGCCCTGGCTACCAAGTATTTCCCCTGCCTTCTCCCGTCGCTGGGGTACGAGCGATCGATTCAACTCGCTGGACTCATGACGATCGTCGCGGGGCTGGTCTGGCTCGGACTGGACGCCTCGCGGCAGATCGACGCGCCAGCGGAAGTCCCCGCGGCCCCAAGGTAATTCCTATCCAGAAAGGTCCCAACCATGACGAAACCGGTTCGTGTCGGCTTGATTGGCTCGCAATTCATCGCGCATCTGCATGCCGAAGCCTTCAAGATGGTGCCGCAGGCGGAATTGTTCGCCGTCTACTCGCCGACGCCGGGTCACGCCGAGGAACTGACCGCGAAGTTTGGCATCCCGCACGCCCTGAGCGACTACCAGAAGTTCCTCGAAATGGACGAACTCGACCTCGTGGTGGTCGGCATTCCCAATCACTTGCACTGCGAGTACACGGTCAAGGCCGCCGCGGCCGGAAAGCACGTGATCTGCGAGAAGCCGCTGTGCCTGAATCTCCAGCAGGCCGACGCGATGATCGCCGCCTGCCAGCAGGCCAACGTCAAGCTCATGTACGCCGAAGAGATCTGCTTCGCGCCGAAGTACGTCCGCGTCAAGAAACTCTTGGACGATGGGGCCGTGGGCCACCCGACCCTCATCAAGCAGTTGGAGAAACACGACGGCCCCCACGCGGCCCATTTTTGGGACGTGGATCGGGCCGGCGGCGGCGTGGCCCTGGACATGGGCTGCCACGCCATCGAGTTCTTCCGCTGGATGCTCGACAAACAGCCG
>CAZFKF010000458.1:0-5044 GCA_964518805.1 uncultured Planctomycetaceae bacterium
AGGTTGACAGACCCGGGCGATTCCAAGTCAAAGCCTCGATTCTACCTCAAACCTGTGTCAGGCGAAAGCATCTTCGCGAGGACCAAGGGGTCCACTCCTGGAACGGGCTTCTCACTTCGGCCGGTCCGCACCCGGGCGCGTCAACGAGATCGTCTTGCCCGCCACGACAACGGTCTTCAGACGCGGCAATTCTCGAAGCTCAGCGACGAGTCCTTCGGTGGCTCTGGTCGAGTCCACGCACAGATACACGAGGCCCTTCATTTGCGCCAGCACAATTCCCGCGTCATCGGTTATTGCCGTTTCCTTTAGAGAAAGCGACTTGAGCCGATCCAGCCCGGCCAGATGGCGGAGTTCGTCGTCCGTGACTAGCGTGCGGTCGAGGATCAACTGGTCCAAACGTTGGTGACCTCTGAGGTGCACCAGCCCGCGCCCTTGAACCTTGGTGCGCGAAAGATTCAGGAGCGTCAACTTGCCGAGGTCCTTGAGATGCGCGAGGGCGTCGTCGCCCAGCGTGACCTGAACGAGTTGAGAACGCATGATGCCGAAGTTGGATTTCACTTGGCCGCCGGCAGCTTCCATCGCCGCTGCCGCCGCGATGCAATGCGCCTGCCGATCCTCGTAGCTCTCGTACGACTCGTGCGGCGTGCCGCCGCACCCGCCGGTCGCAAGGCACGCGGCCCAGAGTGCCGCCAGCGCGCAACGCATACGCATCATCGTCCATCCCCTTCTGTCACCGGTCTGTCTACCGAAAGGCGTACGGACCCAGGACTTGTTCGCGGTCGAATCTCCGCGCCCCCTCGACGGTGAAGAACTTCTTCAGGGCCTCCAGCGGCACCTTGTTGTTGAGGAACCAGACCGTACCGTCGGCAAAGAGCACGTGAAGCCCGTCGCCGTCGAGGCCGGTAACGATCGACTCGCGAATGTCGTCGATATCGAGGTCGCGCGGTTCCGTCCAATATGCGCCCGAGTCCCAGCACTCGATCGCCAAGATCGTGTCGCGATCGAGGTCCTGAACGGGCAGGCATTGACCGTCGTCGAACGCCGTGCCCGGGCCGGTGATCGCAAGGACCGTGGTCTCCGAACACGACCGTGGAGCATCGCCCGCGGGGTCGAAGAAGACATAAGGCGGATGAAACAACATCGCGAACGCGTAGGCATCGCTCCAGCGCCTTCCGATGGCATACGTATAGAACGGCGTAGCCTCCACGTAGGGCAGAATTCGCCATCGCCAGCTGATCGTGAGCCGCCCCTGGCTGTCGCGGAGCGTGGCGGGCGGCAGGCAGCGGTTGGCGTCATTGTAGTTGCGAAGGGCCAGACCGATTTGCTTCATGTTGTTCGTGCGCTGCCGCTGAAAGACCGCTTTGCGGGCCGCCCTCAACCCTGGCAGCATCGCAGCCACGGCACCCCCAAGCAGCAAGATCGCCGTCACGAAGCGCCACGGAATCCTGCGAGGCCGTTCTTTCGTGGCAGTCGTGTCCAAGATAGTTGTCGCCTCAAAGCGCGGCCGGCCCCCACGGCACGGATGCGTTCGAAGGTCCTCCTCGTTCTCGCGCTTTGGGTGGGAATGCACGATCGGAGCGCTCTGCGTCTCGCCCCATCAACCTACCAAAGCCGCTGGTCCAATGTCTAGTCATGGGAATCGTGCAACTCCGTCTAGTTGACATCCCCCCCGGGATCGACCAGAATCTACGGCCGCATCCGGCGCTATTGGCAGACCCATCAACAACAAGACTCCGCGGAGTGACCGGCCAACGTCGCGTCTGTCACGATGTTTGCATCCACGCTTGCATGCTGCGCTGCATTGATCGGTAGCCCCGCCGCCAGCGGCCCTCACCTGGTCGCCCGCCTGACTCCACAGCCGCAGCAATTGGTCGTGCGCGAAGGGCACTATGGGCTGCGAGGCGTTTCGGTCTCGATCGGCGTGCCGGAGGGGGCGGAATACGAGGCCTGCGGGTGGGTGCTGAGCGATGCCCTTCGCATTGCCGGAGCGACGGCGGAGACGCGTCGCGCGGATCGGAAGACCGGGAACCGATTCACCCTGGGCGCGGGTTGCGACGTGCCGCCGCTGCCGGCAAAGGGAATTGCGCAGGAGGGCTACGCGCTGGCCATCGGTCCCAAGGGTGCGGCCGCTGCGGCGGCTTCGCCTGCAGGGCTGCTCTACGCCTCGCAGACGTTGCGGCAATTGACCCGCATCTTCGCCGAAGAGGGCCGGCTGCCCGCCCTGTCGATCGTGGACTATCCCGAGTTCAAGGTCCGCGGCATCTACATCGAAGGCGGGCAGGAGCGGTTTGGCCGGATCGTCGCCCCGGACTACCTGTGCGAACAGATCCGCCGGCTGGCCGAGTTCAAGATGAACACGCTGGTGATCGAGTGCTACAACCTGTTGCCGTTCGCCTCGTTCCCGGCCTGCGCCGACTCGGGCACGCTATCGCTCGACGACTGCCGGCAGATCGTAGCCGAGGCCAAACGCTATCACGTGACGCTCGTGCCGTCGCTCCAGACCCTGGCCCAATCGTCGGAGTTGGTGTGGAACTGCGAGGCGGGCAAGCCGTATCGCGAGCCGACCGCCCCGGGCCAGATGTGCCCTTCCACGCCGGAGATCTACCCGTTTATCAAGGGCCTGTACCGCGATCTGCTCCAGTGGTTCGACACGGCCCCGATCATCGGCGTGGGGTGCAGCGAGATCGAGATGCAATGGCAGGAACGCTATTGCCCCAAGTGCCGGCAGCGGCTCAAGGCCGGTGAAACGCCCCGCCAACTGCTGCTCGGCCATGCCGAGAAATGCATTCAGGCGGTTCATGAACTGGCCGCCGAACTCAAGCGGCCGGTGCGCCCGCTGATTTGGGCCGACGAGTTCTACATGTACGGGCCCGGCAAGGATTGGGTCGGCATCGAACGCATTCCCCGCAGCACGGTGATGGGTTACTGGAAATACTGGTCCGACTACCAGGGCATCGGCGGCCTGCTGGATCGCGGCTACGACGTCTTGGGCATCCCGGCCATGTACAACCACACGTTCTACCTGGCCGACCTGTCGCCCGGCTCGCCCCGCAAACGATGGCCGCCCATGGAGCAGACGGGCACGCGGAATATCGTCGAGATGGTGCAAGAGGCGGCGAAGCTCCGCGATGCGAAGGAACGAGCGGGCAAGGCTTCGTGGTGGGGCGCGGCCACGGCCTCGTTCTCTAAGCACCGCCTGCGGGCGTTCGATTCGATCTGGTACGGCTTTGCCCTGAACGGTCACGCGGCCTGGAGCCATCCCGGGCGTGCGCTGGAAGAGTATCAGAAGGCGTTTACGCGGGCGTTCGTCACGCACTACTACGACTGCCGCACCAAGGCAGCAGCCGACGTGCTGGACGCGGCC
Source organism: uncultured Planctomycetaceae bacterium (assembly GCA_964518805.1). GTDB lineage: Bacteria > Planctomycetota > Planctomycetia > Pirellulales > Thermoguttaceae > CALFBP01. Next base: position 3,365 of record CAZFKF010000458.1, read on the forward strand.
TGGACTCGCCTGGACGAATGCAAGTCGCAGCTTGAACTGGCCAACCAGACCCTCCGCGACGTGATCGGCGTCTACGACACCCAGGAGCCGGGCTACCAGGGCAATTCGCTCATCGACTCCCTGCGCAAGTGCCGCGATCTGACGTCTCCCTCGGGCGAGCCGAAACAGGGCCTAGTCCCGATCCGCGCCGCGGCCCTCGGCATCCAGACAGCGGCCGCCGAAGTCCGGGCTGCGTTGGAAACGCAGCGGGCCTCGGTGGGCAGGAAGGACGAATTGGAGGACCTGCTGCTGGCCGCCGAGAAGATCGCGGCGCACGCCGAGCGGGAAGTGCTGTTGATCGACATCCAGGGGCTGATCGCTCGTGCATCCAGCCTTTCATCGACCGAGTTGGCGTCCCGGGCCGCCGCAGAATCGAAGCGGTGGGGCGCGCATCGCGCGAGGATCGAGGCCGCGGCGCGCAGCGACTCGCGGCTCTACCGGCAGGGCGATCCGTGCGGCCACGCATCGCTGTTGCGCGATATCGCCAACATCGCGTCACACGTCTCACGCCTGGCCAAAGGTCCGCCGGCGAGGACGACCGGCCAGGTGCTCCTCGACGAGCGGTTTGAGAAGCTCGACCCGGCGCGCTGGATCGTCCTCGGCAAGCCGCGGGTCGCCAACGGGCGTCTGGAGACGAGCGTCACCGGCGGTTGGGAGAACCGCTGCGGCATCGCCACGCGCGAGGCGTTCGCCCTGGACGCGACGCGGCCGCTCGTGGTCGAGTTCCTGCTGGCGCCGATCAAGATGGGCATCGACAGCCAGATCTTCGCCGCGGCCACCGAGACCGGCGCCGATTCGTACCGCTTCTCGTTCTTCGGCCCGACGAACCGCTTCGGCGTTTACACGCACAGTGAAGGCCCGCTGGCGGGTGCGTGGCTCGACACGTCCGCGGGCTGGCGATTGCGGGCCCAGAGCGCGACGATCGAGCCGGGGAAGGAATACCGCGTCCGCGCCCAGATCACGCGCAACTCGTTTTGCGTGGTGGTTCATGCTGCCAGCGACACGGTTTGGGACGTGCCGCTCTGGGACAGCGGCGAAGTACCCATGGCGCCGCTTCGCTCGACACGGCTCCGCTTCGCCGACGTCGAGCCGGAAGGCGGCGCGGCGGCGTCGCGATGGGGTGCTATCGTCGTGCGGCAATCCGACTAGACTTGCCAGGCACCACCCCATAGCGTCCAACAGCCCAGGAGCCACAACCCCTGGGTTTGGGGAGGGTGGTGTGCTCGGCATTTCTGCAGGATCCGATCCTATCGCGGCAATCCTCCCGACTGGCACCTCGTACGCTGGTCAAGGCACTGTCGATCCGGCCGCGTGGGGCAGGATGACCTCGCATCCCCCGGCAAGGATCTACAATTATCCAAGGGATTGGCACCGTAGGCGAAGGACTCTCAGAGACTGCGTGTCATGGAACAGACATCGAAGAGGTTGCGCATGATAGGATCGGGTAGACCAGCGGCCATGTCAGAGCGTAATACGAAGAGACCCGCCCGCATGCGGCCCTTTCTGACGTTCGCGGTTCTGGCGATCGTGGCGATGAATCCAGTTGTGGTTTGGGGCGTCATCCCGTCCGATGCGCTGCTCCAGAAGCTTGAACCCCAAGGGTTGCTTAGCGATTTTGCCGGCGTGCTGAAGCCCGACGAG
>CAZFKF010000459.1:0-2075 GCA_964518805.1 uncultured Planctomycetaceae bacterium
TGGGTCTACAGCCCCTCCGGGGCAGAGTGACGGAGTGTGCCGAGTCCTCTTCCGTTCCAAAGCAGAACCGGTATCCATCGTGCCTTGCTCTTTCACCGACCCACTCCCGACTCCGTCCCGCTGCCCGTCTTCAGGGTGCACCAATGCTGTCGATTCCCAGGACGTACTTGGAGCATCGTGCCAGGCGAAGCGGCAAGGCGTTGGTCACGGCGGCAGCGTCCTCCGCGTGCTGGGAATCGAACTTCAACTCAAGAATGACGGCGGGGGCGCGACGGCAGGGGCGAATCGCCGAGATGGTCCCCGTCTCCGAGGCGAAGAACTGGAGGTCCCAGTCCACGGTCAGGCGAAATCGGCCGCAGGCGCTTAGCCAGTACTGCCGCTGGTAACGATTCACGAGCGTCGGCTGAAGGCATCGCAGCGCCAATCGCAGCGTCTCGGGAAGCTCGGCGATGCGGATCGCCTCGTCCAGGGCGTGACGCGCGATCCTTCCGTTGAGGGTGAAGCCCGACAAGGGGTGCGCCGACTTGCCGCCGACGAGTCCGCGCTTGATCTTGCGCTCGAGGGTCGGGGCCTCGACGTGCCCGTTGAGCGGACCATACCAGCGGATGCGGGTCTTGAGCCGGTTGGCGGTCCCCTTCACGTGATCGAAATAGTCGTGAAGCGTCAAGGAATCCAGATAGATATTGTTGATGCTCCTGGGCGGATAGACCTGGCGAAACAGCGCGGGATGGCGTCGCACGACGGCCACCACCTCGGCCAGCGACAATCCCTGGCCGAGGAACTTGCGCTCGTACCGCAGATTCGCGAATTCCGATGTCATCGGCGAAACCCTTTCGGCGCAGCCTAGGCTCCCAGCCCGCGGTCATCCAGGCAACTGATGCGGACCGACTGGCTGAGCTTGCGCAGGCGCTGGCTGAATTCTTCCAGCTTGCCCACTTCCTTGAAATGGGCCTGGAACGAGGCTTCGATGGCCTCGGGCGTTTCATCGAATCGCTTCAGGCTGGCCCGTGCTTCGGAGGCCGCCAGCGCCTCCAGGATCATGCCGGCGCCTAGCTTGTCCGGAGAGGAACTGGTCACCGTCAGGAATAGATTGGGTTGATCGGGAGCCCTGCGGGCGAAGCTCCGCACGACAACCAGGGCGAGAATTATCCCGAAGGCGACCACGGTCAGCAGCCCCTGGCCCGCCCCCAACCCAAGTCCTACGGCGATGGCCAGGAAAAGGAAAGCGAGTTCCTCCGGCTCCTTGATCGCGGCCCGGAAGCGGACGATCGACAGCGCCCCGACCAACCCCAGCGACAGGGCCAGCGACGACTTGACAATGGTGATGATCAGCGTCGTGGTCACCGTGAGGAGCAGGAAGTTGCGGGCAAAGAGCCTCCGGTTGGAGAGCGAGTGCCCAAAACGGATGTAGACTTGCCCCAACAGGGTGCCGAGGACGGCCGCGGCGATCAGGCTCAGCACGAGTGCGGGCAAGGTGCTGATCGTGGTGGAGTTCCAGAACAATTCGCGGAATGCGTCTGGCAGTTGCATGGGATCTCTTTCTGTTTGCTACTTGGAATCCGGACGAGTCGCGCCGATGCCGAGCCGTTCGGCAAGTGCGCGCGATTCTTGCTGATCGATGGCGCCGTCCTTGTTCTGGTCGGCGCGTTGAATGAGCCAGTGCATGGACTTGGGCAATTCGTCGGCAGTCACCTTGCCGTCGTGGTTGGCGTCGCGGCCCATGAGACGTTCGGCGAAGCTGCGACTCGCGCCTGCACGGTCGCCGAAGAAGGGAGGCCCTCCCGGACCGCCTTGGCCGCCGGGCCGACCTCCGCCCGGACCAAATCCCGGAAAACGAGGCGGCCAGCCGATCTCTTCGGCGTCCAACTTGCCGTCGTGATTCTTGTCGAGCTTCTTGAGCGATTCCGCAGACTCGCGGATCTCGGACGCCGCAATCTTGCCGTCGTGATCCTTGTCCAACGCGTCTTTCAAGGCGAACGACGGCCGGGGAAAGCCTGGCGGGCCGAAGCCCGGCGGCCCAAAACCTGGCGGACCGAAACCTGGCGGACCGAAACCTGGCGGACCGAAACCTGGCG
>CAZFKF010000459.1:2175-5032 GCA_964518805.1 uncultured Planctomycetaceae bacterium
AACCTGGCGGACCGAAACCTGGCGGACCGAAACCTGGCGGACCGAAACCTGGCGGGCCAAAATCGGGCGGCCCCGGGGCTTCCGAGCCGCCGTTGGTCTTTGACCCATCGGGACCTCGCGCGGCGTCCGGGGGCTGCCCCCATGCCACGGAAACAGCCGCCACGAGCAGGGCGGCGGACCATCGTGCGACTTTGAGCCAATGCATCGAGACAACTCCGTCTATGGATCGGTGTTCGGCTTTCCAGGACTTGGCGGGACCAGACGCCAGGCGCCGGTGCCGTCGGGATAGCGTCCGTAGGAGACGTCGGATCGCTGCGAACCGAACTTGACTGCGTCGAGGATCGTCCCGCCGCGCACCTCGCTGTCCACTAGCAAGACGGCGTCTCCCTTTCGCGATAGCTTGAAACCCGTATGCAGATCCTGCTTGGCCTTTGGCTCGTGGTCGGCCCAGACGACCAGATGCTGGCCGCCTGCCAGCTTCGTTCCCGGCGGAAACGTATACTTGTGCGGCATCCGCATGTCGTTCGTGAGGTGCATTCCCGAAAGGTCCGCTTCCTCTTTCCCGACGTTGGCCAACTCGATCCAGTCTTCGAACTTGCCTTGCGGACTTCGCACGGTTCGCGTATTCGAGGCCATGATCTCGTTGAGCACGAGCGTCGGTCGCCTGGTCGGGGCTGAAGAAGCACCGGGCGAGGCTTCGGTCCGGTAGTGAATCGCCCCCAGTTCCGTTCGCCTGGGACTGAATGCGGTGGTTCCAAGGCTCCGCTCGGCCCGGGCCTCGACATAGTAGTACACGTCCGCGCCCTCGGGCGTGCCGGGAATCTCGGCCGAGTACGACAACGACCCCGGTGCGGCGCCCGCTTTCCCGGAAGTCTTCTGCATCTCGATCCTGGCGAACGGCGCGCCGCGTCCCACGGCGTAATAGAGCAGGACCGTCGCGACCGGCACGTCTTTGCCGATCTGCGCGACGACGGCAACGGGCTTGCTCGCCTCGACCGCCCCCGGACGCTCGACCGCCAGGATCGTGGGGCGCGGCTTGGACAACTCCGCGTGTTTCAGCAGGTACGCGCGGCGGGCATCGACGAACCGCCTGACTCCCGGCGGGCTGCCGAACGGGCCGCCGCCGGATGATTCCTCCGTGTCCGCGTCGAAGAACTCGGCGAACGTCGACAAGTTGCGCGTATCGGCCAGCACGTCTTCCGCGATCAAGGCCCGATAGTCCTCGAACACGGGCCCAAGCGTCTTCCAATCGAGCCACTCGTCGACGATCGTTCGTACGTGGGCCAGATACCGTGCCCGAAGGTTGGGATTGGAGAGCAAGCGGCGAATGACCGGCCGGACCTTGCTGTCGGCCATGCTGAGCGGGTCAAGGGTCGCGCCGCTCTCTCTCGCGCCAGGCCCGCCCGGCCCTCCGCCAAAGCCGGCGCGGGCACGGCGACTGGCGCCGCCGGCCTGAGTCTTGCTGTCCGTCTGCCCGGCATCGCCGGACTTCTTCGCCGCCGGGGCGTCCGCGCCGGCTGGACTGCCGGGCGGACCGAAGCCGCCGAACATGCCGAACGGACCGAAATCGCCAAAGCCGCCGAAACCACCGAACGGACCTGGGCCACCGGGGCCGCCAGGGCCTCCCGGCCCGCCGCCAAAGCGGAACGTTTCGTTGCTGTCGCGGGCCACCAGGTGGAAGCGTCCAAAGGTGCAGTCCTCGTAGAGGCAGTAGTCGCTGCCTCGGCTGATGTAGCCGTCGTCGTCCATCAGCACGTTGTCCACGGCGAGGAACCACAGGGCCCGATCGATATTCAGCACACGATCCAGGTCCGCTTCCAGTCTGTCGTCCGGCAATTGCTCGATTTGCCGGCACAGCCCGATCAGATCGCGCCAGGCTTGCGTCTCGTTCTTGGCCTTCAGTTGATAGAGGCGGCGATACGCTTCCTCGTTCTCTCCCTGATAGACGAGCGCTGCGGCGCCGCTGAAATTCACCGGGACCTTGCACCGAACGCCGTCCTTCTCTCCGAACCACTCCTCGGCGAAGTCGCGGTTGAACTGCTGTTCGTTCACATAGACGCCCCAACATTCGCCGTTGAACACGACGCGAACCAGGTTGGCCTTCGGCGCCGGGAGGTAGTGGCCCGAAATATGGTCGAACAGCACGGTCCGCAGCAGCGAGGGATCGCTGTGGGCGTTGAGCAGATTGAGCGTCCTGTAGCCCAGCAACCGCTGTCTCTTGTCCACCAGGTCGATGCTGACGTTCAACGGACGCCGCTTCCCCCGCGGCACGGAGTTCATGGACGTGTTGCCGCGGAACCGCAGGCCGACGTTGGGGTACGTCTTGCCGTCGACCGTGAGCTGGGCCGGGACCTCGACGTCGGTTCCGCGGAAGTCCTCCAATTCCTGCTCCCAATCCTTGCTCTCGAACTCGAAGAACAGCGTGCGGAGGACGTGCGGGTCGTAAAGCCCGGCGTCGGGATGCTGGGTAACGTCGCTCGGAGAGAGGTGCTTTCCCGGTTTCTGCGCCGTGGTATCCTCGGCAGCCCCCGGACCACGCCCACCAAAGGGACCGCCCGGCCCGCGTCCGAACATTCCGCCGCGCGTTGGGCCTTGCTCTTTGAGGAAGGCGCGGGCGTTCGTGCGTTCCTGCTGATTGAGCATTCCGTCCTCGTTTTCATCGAAGCGACTCAACAATTCCGTGGTCCGGCGACCGCCGAATCCTTCCGGTCCGCCGAAGCCCGGTCCACCAGGACCGCCTTGTCCGCCGGGGCCTCCCGGGCCGGCGGGCCCGCGAGGAAACGGCATTTCAAACTCGTCGTCGGATAGCTCGCCGTCCCCGTTCTTGTCCAGCGATTTCAGACGCGACGCGGACTTG
>CAZFKF010000460.1:0-5031 GCA_964518805.1 uncultured Planctomycetaceae bacterium
AATCCGGAAACGATCGTCGTCGACGGCTTCAGCAAGACGTACGGCATGCCCGGCTGGCGTCTGGGGTTCGCCCACGGCCCCAGCGCAATCATCCGCGAGATGCTCAAGCTCCAGCAATACAGCTTCGTCTGCGCTCCGCACCCCTTCCAGTTGGCCGGGGCCGTGGCCATGGACGTGGACATGGGCCCGCACTTCGCCGCCTACCGCCGCAAGCGCGACCTCGTCGTCGCGGGCCTCAAGGACTGCTACGAACTGGCCACGCCGCGCGGGGCCTTCTACGCCTTCCCCCGCGCCCCCTGGGGCACGGCCACGGAGTTCGTCGGCGAGGCGATCACCCAACACAAGCTCCTGATCATCCCCGGCAACGTCTTCAGCAAGCGCGACACCCACTTCCGCATCTCGTACGCCGCTGCCGATTCGGTGATCGAGCGCGGCATGGAAGTCCTGCAAAACATGGCCCGCAGGTAGAGTTGGATCGACGACCGCAGCTTCACGTCGCGGAAGAACGCCCCGGCCGTTCACAACACTCTCGTGGAGGGCAGATCATGACTGTCTGCATGCAGAACCAGTCCGAGCGATTGCAGAAGGAACTTGAACAAGCCCGCCAAGAGCACGAGGAAGCGATCAGGGCTTTCGAGGACGCTCGGAAAGACGCCATAGACTCATGGCGACGCGTCCTGCCCCCCTGCCCTTCCCTTCTGAGCCGGTCCCGCTCTGGCCCGGGGCCTGTCCGCTGAAACCGTGGACAAGGACGGTCTGAATCCCCCGGCAGATGTGCGATGGACCAAAGAAATGTGCGGAGTGGTGAAGCCCCTTTCGCCACGAATGTCGCAGAAACCCCAGCGCAGGTGGATTACCTGGGCACTCCATTCTGAGTACAATACCAGTGTCGAGGTCCTCTCTTGAGCAGAGCCTTTTTGGGGAGGCGAGCCATGAGCCGGTACCGCATCGAACGGGCCATTGTCTTGGCCATCGGGTTCCTCCTCGGAGCAGGTCTGGCGACCTGCATTGCCCCGGGAGATGTGCTCCTGTGGATTGTGGCGGGGGTCTTCCTGAGCCTCTTCTGCCACGAGCATTTCGTGAGAAGCTGGTGCGGCGAACTGCTTTGGTGGCACCCGCATCGCCGCCGACACCCACGCAATACGCCGCTCGGCCCCAAGGCACGCTGAATCGCTCGGCAGAATCCCGCGGTCGAACGTCGCCACCGAGATGCGTGGTTTCCCGGGCGAGATGCGTCATCCGTGAGGCCGGGGCCACTGGATGTTCTGAATGTCTTTGCGAAGAACCAGGCGCCAAGTTAGAATCGGTCCTGAACACGGCACAGGCCCGACTTGGAAGGCCGCAATGAAAGCAGATCCACCCCGGACGGCGAACCGTCTTCCGCGACACGGGGACGTGATTCAGGTTGCGATCGGGCCGTTGATACCGCAACGCCAGTGGCCTCTGTACGGTCCCTGGATGGCCTTGCCTGTCTTCGTTCTCTTCTATGCGATCCTGGCCGTCCTGGCATGGTTCCTTCCTGGAGCGTTGCTGCGTAGCCCGATGGTTTCGGATGTGTGGACCACAGGGTTGCCGTACGCCTTCGTTTGCTTGCTGGGAATTTGGGTTGGCTTGGGGCCAGGCGCTCTGTGGTATCGGCTGGCGTGGTCCGCAGGCGGAGTGTGCTATTGCGGCGCGATGGTTCTTGGGATCTATCAGATTGCGAGCCGCTCGCTCGGACCCGACCACTTTGTCGAGAGTGGTTTGTTCTTCCTTTGCGTATTCTCTCCGCCTGCCCTGGCGGTTGCACTCGTCTTGCACATGGTCCGCCGTTGTCGAGCGAAGTTGACTTCACTCGATGAGATCGACTTGCCGCGAGAAGACGCCCCAATTCGGCTTTCGATTCGCGGCATCTTGGGAACCTTGGTGGCAGCGGCGCTTGTCTTTGCGGTCGGCCAAGGCAGTCTGGTGTACGATTTCACCAAGTCCCGGGTCTTCTTTGCCGCTGCCGTTGACATCCTCGCGGCGCTTGTTGCTCTGGCAAGTGTTTGGGCAATATTGGGAACGCGGAATCCGCTGCTGCCAGTGCTGGGAATCATCCTCATGGGTGCGTTTCTCGGCGGATCGATCGGAGGATTTGGCAACTACTACCCCCTGCTTCGATGGCCGGCGATTGCGATCGTCGAGACAACAGGAATTGTCGGCCCCCTCTTCATAGTCCGGTCGTTCGGCTATCGCCTTGCGCGTCCCGCCGTGACACGAGAAGGAAGAGACGCGAAAACGGCAGGATCAAATTGACGGACTGGTCGAGTCCGTCCCCGTCCGTGACATCGAGGGACACGATTGCTTGACCATGCCGTCGGCCTGGCCGCCGTTGTCGTCGACCGAGAGCCGCTCCGGGCCCGCGGCAGCTTGCTGGATCGCCTCGCTCAGGTCCGCGTCGGCCATGGCGTTTCTCCAACAGGAACGGGCGTCACATGACGTCAGTCCCTATTGGAGCAACAAGACGTGTCCTTCGTGGTGAAAAAGAGATGGTGCCGTCTTGGGGACCTTGAAAGTCTCAAATGGCTCGGTCGTGTGGTTCGCGAAGGGCACCACGTATAACTGCAAAATGGGATGGAGTTCGTTCGACAAGTTGATGCAAGAGAATGCAACTCGGGTCGAATCCCGATAGACAGTCCCCGAAACCTGACGAACGACCAGATGGACGGGAGTGGCGGATACGGCCGTGTGGTGTGGCTGGCGCTAAGCCGTCGCCGACACACGGATCGGCAATTTGGCGCCCATCGCGGCAAGAAACGACACAAGCCCCTGAGAATCAAGGGCTTGTGCTATCATCTTCTAGCGTCTGCAATGAGGTGCAAACGCACCCAGCACCCCCAGGGGGAGTCGAACCCCCGTTCTCGGACTGAGAACCCGATGTCCTAGGCCACTAGACGATGGGGGCCTGTCACAAACTCATGGGAGCGAAACGCTTGGCGCTGTCGGTTCCCAATTGAAGCGAGGCCCGCTCACGGGCGGGCCGCTTCCGCGGACGTCGAATTTTACTTTCTACCAGTGCCACGGATCGTTGTCAACCGGCTTCGGGGAAATGCTGCTTGAGCCACTTTTCCCACTGAGCCGGGGTTGGCGCGCCGAGTTTCGCCTGAATCGTGCGCCAGGCGTAGAAGATCATCTGGCGCATACGCGGATCGACGAGTTTATCGCGGATCGGCTGGAGTCGCTCCATGAGCTCCGCCGACTTGCGATAGTCGCCATGCATGGTCAGGATGCCGCACTGCCCTGCCAGCCCGAAGGCCCGGAGTTCCTCGTCATCGCGCGTGGCCAGATCGGCGAAGATCGCCAACGCCGGATCGTTGCGCTCGTCCCGCAAATAGATCATCGCCAGTTGTTGCCGCGCGCGGTCGGCCCAGTAGGTGTCGTTGGGAAAGTGGTCGACGACGCTCTGCCACGCTTCGGGCGTGCCCACGAGCGAGGCGTAGTACCATTGGCGCACGGCCGTCTGTTGGGGCGGGACGAGAGAACGTCTAGCCTCGGCCTGGGCAAGCAGGGGCTCTTCCCGCACGACGAGCCACGCGACCGCGGCCCCTAGAAGCGCGGCGAGCATGCCTCCGGCGATCCAGAGGGGCCATCGCGGCCGGTTCGGAACACGCATCGACGCGGTCTTCATCACCGTTTCCAGTTGACGCGTGGCCTCGTTCTTGCCAGCGGCGGTGGTTTGGGCCTCGCCAACATCGAGGCCCGGCAAGTCCTCGGGCCAGGCCTCTCCCACATGGGCAAGTTGCAGCCGATGCAGCTCGCGCAACAACTCCGCGGCCGACTGGATGCGATGCTCGGGGTTCTTGGCGAGCATCGTGTGGACCAGTCGGCAAAGCGGCGGCGGCAAATCAGGACGGTGATTCTCCAGCGGCTCCGGCTGACGCTTCAAATGCTGTAAGGCCACGCTCAACGCGGTGTCGCCCGAGAAGGGCGGGCGCCCGGCCAGCATCTGATAGCACGTCACGCCGAAGGAATAGATGTCGCTCCGCGGATCGAGCGTTCGCCCCTCGACCTGCTCGGGGCTCATGTACATCGGCGTGCCCATGGTCATGCCGATTTCGGTGAGCGTTCCCTGGTCCCCGGGAACCGCCATGCGGGCGAGACCGAAGTCGGCGACTTTCACTTCGCCGGTGCGGGTGAGCATGATGTTCTCCGGCTTGATGTCGCGGTGAACAATCCCGCGCTGGCCGGCTCTGGCGAGGGCGGCGGCTACTTGGCGCATGATGACCAACGCCAAACGCAAATCCGGGGCCCCATTGCGGTCGAGCCACTGACGCAGATTCAAGCCTTGCACATACTCCTGGGCCAGAAAGTGCGTCTGTTCGACCTGGCCGGCCTCGTAGATTTGCACGATGTTGGCGTGCACCAAGGAAGCGGCTGCCGCGGCCTCGCGTTGGAATCGCCTCACGTAGCTTTCATCCGCGGCCAGGTGCCGCTTGAGCACCTTGACGGCCACCTGCCGCCTGAGAATGCACTGGTCGGCCAGATACACGTCGGCCATGGCCCCACTGCCAAGCCGGCGCAGGATGCGGAACCCCCCAATGTCCTTGCCTAGCAGATCGTTGGAGGGAACGTCGGGCGATGGTTTGCTCGCGTTGCTCATTCCTTGGAATCCAGCGATCAGCAACAGGACCCCGACTTCAGTATGGAATGGAACCCTTGAAACGGCAACAGGGTTCCGTTGGTGACCGATGACAATCGCCCTATCTCCTTGGCGGCAATCTGGGTAGAATTCGATCTTGATTTCAGCGGACTGGAGGGGAATTGGGGGCAGGACGATCCGCTCCTCGCTTCCTTTTCGGGACGGAGAGAAACAAACGAGACCACGATGTTGCGCTATTGGACCGCAGGCGAATCTCATGGCAACGCCCTGGTGGCGATGGTCGACGGCTTTCCGTCCGGCGTCTCGGTCTCGACCGCCGAAATCGACAAGGAGCTTGCGCGCCGTCAGGGGGGGTATGGACGGGGTGGACGGCAGCGCCCGAATCATCGGCGCGGTCAACACGGTCACGA
>CAZFKF010000461.1:0-5029 GCA_964518805.1 uncultured Planctomycetaceae bacterium
GTGGACCTCGGACGGCAACAGAACTGGGCGGTTGGCGTGTATTTGGCAATTGCGGGCGGGGTCGTGTTCCTATTGGGTGTGCTCCTGAGCATCTATCGCGAGCGGTTGTTAACCCTGCCCGAACAGATCTCCCACCGCGAGGGGGTCTTCAGGATTTTGGGGTGGCGTTGAGGCCCGAATTGGCCGATTCTGGCGTAACATTCTGGAGGGGATCGCTCCGGGCCTCTGGCAACGGCTGTCGGTCGGCAAGAATCGCGTGACACGGCGAGGTGCAGCATGTTCCGCTTCGAAGAGTTCCTCTTCATCATGACGCTGATCGTGGGGATCACAACGGCGCTGCTGATTCTGCCGGTGACACTGGTGGTCCTGGTGGCCAAGCTGACGCGTCGGCAGCGGGAATCGACGGAGTTGATGTCGCTGCACCTCAAGTCGCTTCGCGAGGAATTGCAGCAACATAAGACGCTGATCGAGCGGTTCGTGCGCGAGGCCGTCTCTCCTCCGGTAGCCGAGCGGGTGCCTGAGGTCGAGCCCGAGGCGGCGGCAACTGCCCAGTTCGAACCGGCTCCCGAACCTGTCCCCCAAGCTCCCGCCGATGAGGTCGCGGTGCCGCCCTCGCCCGAGCCGGTGGTCCAATGGGAGCCGGCCAGCGTAACGCCGCCAGTCGTGCCGGCGTCCGCGTTCGCAGCCGAAATGCCGAGGCCTGTGGATCAGCCGGAGCACGTTGCCGCAGCCCCGGTTGCGCCGTCGCTACCGCCTCGCCCTGCCCGCGAGCCGAACCGTTTTGAGGTCGCAGCCAAGGAGATCTTGCTCAAGATATGGAACTGGATCATCGTGGGCGAGGAGCATCGCCCGGCCGGGGTTTCGATGGAGTATTCCATCGCCAGCACCTGGCTTCTGCGCGTCGGCATCGTGATCCTGGTGATGGCCATCGGTTTCTTCCTGAAGTTGTCGATCGACAAGGGATGGATGCCTCCGGTAGGACGCGTCGGGCTTTCCATTCTGGCCGGCGTCGCCATGCTCGCAGGCGGCATGCAAATGCTCGGCAGAAAGTATCACGCCTTCGGCCAGGGGCTGATCGGCGGCGGCATCGCCACCTTGTACTTCAGCGTGTTCGCCGCCTTCCGTTTCTACGAACTCATTCCCATGCTTCCCGCCTTCGGCCTGATGATCTTCATCACGGTGTGCGCCGGAGGCATCGCGATCCGCCTCAACTCGATGCTCGTGGCCGTGCTGGGAATCCTCGGCGGGTTCGGCACGCCGGTGATGCTTTCGACCGGCGTCGTGAACTTCGTCGGACTATTCTCGTACATGCTGCTTTTGGGATGCGGCGTGCTGGGCATCAGCTACAAGAAGAACTGGCACCTGCTGACCTATCTGGCCTTCCTCTGTACGTACGGGCTGTTCTTCGGGTCGATGCACGCGTACCGCGTCGAGCACTTCTGGCAAGTGATGCCCTTTGTGAGCGGTTTCTTCGTCCTCTTCTCGACGGCGGTCTTTCTGTTCAACCTGGTCAACCGCACCAAGTCGACCCTGCTGGAGCCGCTCGGACTGCTCATCAACGCCGGGATCTATTTCGCGGTCAGCTACCAACTCGTCTCGGAGGCGTACGATTACCGCTGGGTCGCTGCGGTGACGCTGGCCCTGGCCGCGTTCTACGTGGCCCACGTGTGGTATTTCCTGGTGCGAAAGCTCTTGGACCGCGAGTTGCTGTTCTGCTTCATCGGACTGGCGGCGTTCTTCCTTGCCGTGACCGTGCCGCTGTTGTTGTCGGCCGAATGGATCACGGCGAGTTGGGCCATCCAGGCGTTTGTGATGCTCTGGATCGCCGGCAAACTCCGCAGCGAATTCCTGCGCCACGTGGCCTACCTGCTCTATCTGATCGTGGCTGCGAGATTTTGCTTCCTCGACCTGCCGAGTCAATATGCGGGCATGGTCCGGCCCTCGGACATGGCCACCGGCGCGTTCCTCTGGCTGATGCTCGAAAGGCTCGTCGTCTTCGGGATTCCCATCGCTTCGATGGGCGGGGCTTTCCGTCTGCTCAACGCGCCCGGCGCTGCCGTGGCGGCCATCGACAAGGCCAACGACATGGCCGAGTGGATCCGCGACCGCTGGGCGGTCCGCGCCGCGATCATCGGCGTGGTGGGCATGCTCTTCGTCTTCCTGCACCTGGAACTCAATCGATCGCTTCTGTACCTTTGCGATCCCTTGCGCCTGCCCGTGCTCTCGCTCCTCTGGATCGCACTGTGCGGCTTCCTGCTCTTCGAGTACTTGGCGCGGCCCAGCCAATTCATGCTCGGCTTGTTGGTCGTCTTCGTGGCTGCGATGCTGATTAAGCTCTTCGTGATCGACCTGCCCAGTTGGCACGTTACGGCCCATCGCTACGGTGGCGACTACTCGATGCGCGACGCGACCATGCGGATGCTCGACTTCGGGGCGATGATTGCCTTCCTGTATGCGGGATTCCGGCTGCTTCTGGGCGATCTTCGCGCGAAGCTGGCCTCGGCGTCGCTCGGCGCCGTCGCCCTGGCGCTGCTGTTTGTCTTCCTTAGTCTGGAAGTCAACACCTGCTTGGGCTATTACGTGCCGGAGTTCCGGGCAGGCGGCGTGTCGATCCTTTGGTCGCTGTTCGCGTTGGGGTTGCTGCTGGCCGGCATCTGGAGAGACGTCCGGGCGCTGCGTTACGTGGCCTTGGGACTGTTCGCCGTGGTCGCCTGGAAAGTCTTCTTCTCCGATCTTGCCAAGTTGGAACAGATCTACCGGATCGTGGCCTTCGCGGTCCTCGGCGTGTTGGTGTTGAGCGGATCGTTCATCTACCTGACTTACCGTCACGCGTTTGCCACGAAGTCCGTCGCGTCCGAGGAGGACAAGTCATGATGCGTTGCATGGATCGCGATTTCCGCCGGGACTATGACCGCACGTCGTTGTCGAAGGCCGCGAAGTTCGGGCTTCCGACTCTGTTCTGCGCACTTGCATTCTTGAGCGGATTCAGTCCGGCAACTGCGGGCGAAGCGGAGCGCTTTCGCTTCTCGCGGGAGGTGGACCGGGGAGCGGCCAAGAACGAGGAGATCCTCAGCTTTACGCTCGACAGCGACATCTACGCCGCCACGCGCGACGGGCTGCCAGACCTGCGCATCCTTGATGATACGCAGTCCGAGGCGCCTTACCAGATCGAGCCAGAGGTGGAATATCGCGAGGAGAAGACCCGGCACAGCGGCCCAACCGAGGTCGTTTCCCTCCGCGAGGAGGGCAATGCGATCGAGGTCCAAGTGCGATTGCCCAAGGACGCACAGGCCGCGGAGGGGTTCACCCTGTGGAGTCCCCAGGTCAATTATCAGCGCAGGGTGCAAGTGTTCGGTTCGGACGACGGCGCGAAATGGTCGCCGCTGGTGTCCGATGGCGTCCTCTTCGACTTCTCACGCTACATGGACGTGAGCAACCGCGACGTCCCCCTGCCGTCGAACCGCTGGCGCCAGTTCAAGCTCGTGATCCAAGAGGTGACCGACGAGAAGGAGTTGCCGTACAAAGACCTCACGCGCACGTTCCGCGGCGGCAAGGAGGAGGAACGCAAGGAGACCACCACGGTCCAGCGCCGCGTGTTCCGCATCGATCGCATCGAGTTCTACTGGCATACCGTTCGGCAGCACGTCAAAAAGTCCAAGACGGGCGAGTATCCGGTCGCCGCGTTCGACAGGGAGATGGATGCCCAGAAGAAACAGACGGTGCTCCACGTGCGCATGCGCCGCGAACCGCTCACCGCCATCGCGATCCAGACGCCCAGCCGCAACTTCTATCGCCGCGCGACGGTCGAGGTGCCGGTCGTCCGCGGCGCGGTGACCGAGTGGACGGCCATCGGACACGCCGCGCTCTCGAACCTCCACTATCGCAACATCTGCCGCGAACAGTTGACGATCTCGTTTCCCGAGCACCGGCAGGAAGAATACCGGATCGTGATCGACAACGAGGACAATCCGCCCTTGGACGTCACGGGCGTGAAGGCCGAAGGAAACGTCTATCGTGCGATCTTCCTGGCCCAGGAGGGAATAACGTACCGCGTCTTCTACGGTTCCGAAACCGCAGAGCCGCCGAAGTATGAAGCGGCCACGGTGCTGGCGACGCTTCGCGAGTCGTTCTCGCCCACCACGGTGCGGTTGGGAGTCCAAGTCGACAACGCTTCGTACGGCGGCGAGCCCGGCCTCACGATCCGAAACCTGCTCAACAACTGGGTCTTCCTCGGCGCGGTGATCTGCCTTATGGTGGTCGTATTGGCCTGGGGGCTCTTCCACGCCGGGAAGCGACTGGAGGAGTTGCCGAAGGACTAGACCCGGTGCCGGCGTGCGCGACATGGCGTGCCGGGCGGCTTAGGACCGGCGAATCAATGGATGTCGCAAGAAGAGTGGCAGGCAAACTCCGTGTGCCGTCCGCTGCGTACCGCTTTCGCTCGATCCGGCTACGGCGAATGCCGGCCAGGCGCTGCGAGGGCCTCGGCCATGGCCTTGGTCATGAGCCTCTCGGTCATCGGCGGGACCCAGCAGTAGCTGTCGTCGTACCCCTCCTTCCAGCACTGGTCCGTGGGGATGTAACCCGCGGCTCCGTCGCCGAACCCCGCCACCATGACGAATGAGTCGGGACGCAGTCGCTGGGCCGCAAGCTGGTAGCCCACGAAGCTCTCGGCGGGCATGATGAGAAACTGGGCCTTGCCACCGCCGAGGTCGAGGCACGGCACATCGATCGGCTGGCCCGCATCGACCCGCTTGCGCCAACTCAGCCCCAGCGCCGCTGAGATTCGCTGCCAACGCGTCGCCTTCGGGTCGGCGAGCGTTTGCTTCATGGACTCGATGGTGAAGCTTCCCGTGCTGCGCGCGGGGAGCGGCAGCTCAGCCACGCGGTAGTCGATCTTGTCCAGCGGGAAACGTCTGGTGGCCTTCCAGGCCGCGAGCATTCCCTGGTACAGACGATCGGCCAACACCGGGCGGTTCTCTGCGGCCGCTGTGTTGTATTTCCCCGCCGTTGTGTCGCCCGCGCAGCCCGT
>CAZFKF010000462.1:0-5024 GCA_964518805.1 uncultured Planctomycetaceae bacterium
CAAACTTCCTCGAATGGCCCAGTTGCCTGGCGATCGCCCGCAACGACATCCCGTCCACAAAATGCTTGCGACGGCAGGGGCGTTTCCGATGACCTCGGTTGGCGGGTCGAAGGCGCCGGCGATGGCCGCGAGCCGTTCGGCGGATACGGAGGTCGCGAAATCCTCGGCGGGCGGACGTGTCACGGTGTTCAGTTGTACGCGATTAGGCTGAATCATGGCTACGCGCCTCCGCAAGGCGTCGAGCTCACGCTCAAACACGGTAAACGCTGCGACGACATACACCTCCAGCCACAAGCGACCGTCGGTTTCGCGGAGCCGCGCGGCGGCGTTTCGGCAAGCCGAGGCTGAAGCACGTCAAGCAGATCGCCATCGACGAGATTTCCACCGGCAAGGGCCACCAGTACGTGACGATCGTCCTGGACCTCAGAAGCGGCGCGGTGCTTCACGTGGGCCAGGGAAAAGGGGGTGATGCCCTGCTGGCCTTTTGGGGGGCGGCTCCGCGCCAGCGGGGCCAAGATCGAGGCCGTGGCCACCGACATGTCGCCGGCCTATATCGAGGCGGTGAGCACGTACCTTCCCAAAGCCACGCTGGTCTTCGATCGGTTTCACGTCATCAAGCTCTACAACGAGAAGCTTTCCGATCTCCGCCGGGATCTGCACTGCCAACTGGCCGACACGATGCAAAAGGACGTGCTCAAAGGCGTCCGCTGGCTGTTGCTGAAACGTCCGGAGAACCTCGACGCCTCGCGTCGTGAACCCGAGCGGCTTCGCGAAGCCCTGCGGCTGAACAAGCCGCTGGCCATCGCCTACCTGTCGCCGAACGACACGCCGCTTCGCCACGAAATCCAGCCAGGCCATCAGGCGATCGACTTGGATCTCAAGTAGCCGCCCGCGGCCATGGGCCCGAGGGGGAGCACCTGAGGTGCGTTGACGGGCGAGCCGCGCGAGGGCTTGACTGGACCGAGGCAACGCGAGAAGCTGAGAGCGGGTGACGGCGAAGAATACCGCGCCGCGCGCGTGCGACTGCTGCTCTGATGCCGGCCGGGGAGTTCACTGGAAACGGATGAGGGACGAATCGCCTTGAGTCTCCTGAAGGACGTGCTGGCCAACGAGGTCTACCCGGCATTCGGGTGTACGGAACCGGTGTCTTGCGCCTATGCCGCAGCCCTTGCGGCGGCGCAACTTGATGGGCCCGTCGAGTCCCTGATGCTGAAGGTTGACCCCGGCACCTATAAGAACGGAGCCGCCGTGACCGTGCCGTGCAGCAATGGGGCCAAGGGCAATCTGGCCGCGGCAGCCCTCGGCGCGGCGCTCGCCCGGCCCGAGGCCAAGCTGCAATTGCTGGAGCAAGTAACGAGCGAGACCCTCAAGCGCGCTCAGAGCCTGCTCAGCCAGAACAAGTGCCGTATCGAGTGCCTGAGCGGTCACGCGGATTTCCGCGTGGAGGTCGAGGTGAGCGGCGGCCGTCAGTCGGCCCGCTGCATTCTGGCCGGGGGCCATACGAACATCGAGTCGATCGAGAAGAATGGGCAGGGCGTGTTTGACGCGAATCCTGCCTCGCCGAAGCAAAGGACTCTGGCTTATCGCGACGCTTTACGTCGGGTGGGCGTGATTGAGCTGCTTTCGATGGCCGATGGGCTGGACGCTTCGGATCAGGCTTACTTGCGGCGGGGCGTGGAGATGAATCTGGCCCTCTCGGAATGGGGCTTCGAGGTTGGCCGTACCGCCCAACAACTGCGTCTGATGCAGCGCGAAGGATTTCTGAACGACGACATGTTCTTTCGCGCCAAGCTTCGCGTGGCTTCGGCTGTCGACGCCCGCATGGCGGGCATGAGCCAGGCCGCGATGACCTCAGGAGGCTCCGGTAACCAAGGCATCGTAGCCATTCTGACGCCGTACATCGTCGGCCGTGAGATGGGAGTCGATGCCGACCGGATCGTCCGGAGCATCGCCGTTGCCCACCTGGTGAATGCGTACATCAAGTGCTTCTTGGGGGAAATCTCCGTTATCTGCGGCTGCGCCATGGCCGCTGGGATCGCCTCGGCGACGGCCATTGTGTACCAGCAGGCCGGGGCCGATCTGCGGCGGATCACGTTGGCGCTTAACAATGTAATCGGCGATCTCGGAGGACTGATCTGCGACGGAGCCAAGCCGGGCTGCGCGATGAAAGCCGTTACGGCCGTGGATACGGCGGTCCGATCGGCATTGATGGCGCTGAAAGGATACGGTTTGACCGCCGACGACGGGCTCGTCGGGCAGACCGTGGAAGAATCTCTCCGCAACCTGGGGCGGATTACACTCGAAGGGATGTTCCCCGTGGACCCCACGATGCTTGCGATTCTGCGGGACAAGACGCCGCCAAGCGGCAGCGCCTAGACTCCCCTCTCCAGGGAAAGCCTCGACCATGCTCGAAATCTGTGCTCGCGTATACTGCTACCCGCTCTTCGTAGCGATCATCCTCTTGGCGTCTTCGCTCGCGTCGGTTGCCGGGGAGGCTCCAGCCGACCGGCAGGCGAGTCAAGCGGGCATTCGTCGGGAATTGGACGCTTTGCTCGCCAGACTCGCCGCGTCGGCCGAACGAACCACGATGGGCGGTCGCATGGGAAGCGCCGGCGAGAGCATGCCGGACGTGATCCACCTGTGCCGGGCGTCCCGGTTCCTGGCCGTCCTGCCCGCTGCGGAGCGGTATCGGCTGCTGAAGGAGTGGATACTGCCGAGCGGGCCGGGGGCCATGATGCGGACGGCCATGTGTTATGTCCCCGTCGAGTTCCCTCCCGAGTTCTTCTTCAGCGACGTGAGACTGCCTGAGTCGCCGGGCGGCGCCGGCCCGGACGGCGACGGCGTCATCTGCTTCGTGGAGATGCTCGTTGAGGCCGCCGCGGAAGCGGGAAAGCTGCCGGAATTGGCTTCCGCCGCCGAGGAGGCCGCCAAGAAGTCCAACATGGCCGGCGCGCTGCTCGCACTCGTTTCGTTCGCTTCGGGGCGAGGCGAGAATGTCGTGCGCCGGGCCGACGAAGTCCTCGACGCATGGCGCAGCGAAATCAAGTCCACGGCCCAGGGGCGCGTGAACGCCTGGTCCGCCTACACGGTCGCCCGAGCGTGGATGCGGAGCGATTCTCTTCGCGATCAGGGCGAACGCCTGGCGGAACTCCTGGCCGACTTCGCCCGAAGCGCGGACCAGCGGCCGCTGTTGAGCCATCTCGCTTGCGATCGGGCCCAGTGCCGGCTCCGGCGATGCGGCGGCGTCCTGGCGTCCGGCGCCGACCCAACGCTGACCCTCTGGCATCCGGGAGGCTACTACTTCAGTCGCGGAAGCCAGGTGGGAACCTGGCCCGGCTGGTGGATCGAACGCAACGGCATGCTTGTTCACTGGTCCGGACCGGAGATCAGTCCGCTGTACTTCGACTACCCTTTGGCCGGGACGTTCGAGTTTTCGGTTGACGGGTACTTTGGCCCGAGCGCCGAGGCGGCGATTCAATACGGCCGGATCGTGTTCGAGCCGTTTTCGAGCAGCGAGAAGACGCGCCTGTGGGCGATCGGCGAACAAGCGAGCGTCGAACGTCCCGCTGTCGCCGCCGTCCCCGGACGGTTTAACAAGCTGACGATCCGCGTCGGCCCGGAGAGGGTCAGCTATCTGTGCAATGGGGCCCTGGTTCTCGAGGACAAGGCCCCAAGCCCCACGACGCCGTGGCTGGCTCTGTTCTCTCGCGCGGCGAGGACCACCGCATGGTGCAACCTTCGGATGACGGGCGATCCGCGGATTCCCCGTGAGGTTGCCCTGATCCACGGCGACCGGATGGACGGATGGATGTCGCCGCTCTACCGAGAGCGGTTGCCGCAGCCGTTTTCGAGGGAGGACTCTGGTGAGAACCTTGTTGCGACACCGCGGTCTCCGACGCCGGACTGCGCCTGGTCAACCGCCGACGGGGTGCTCCACGGCCGAAGCACGGGATCGTCGTCGCGTCCGGGGTTCTTCAGCCAGTCGTGGCTGACCTATCACCGCCCGGTGCGAAGCGGCGAGTCCGTCTCCTACGAGTTCTTCTACAAGCCCGGCGAGAAGATCGTCTACCCGACGCTCGGGCGCATGGCCGTGATGACGGAGCCGGGCGGGGTTCGACTGCACTGGATGACCGACGTTCCCCACGTGGCCCTCGGCGGGCTGCGCCCGGACAATGCCGCGGAATTGGCCGAGGAACAGCGAGGCCCCAGGCCGCTCCCGCTGAAGCCGAACGCATGGAATGCGATGTCGATGCGGATGGCCGGCGACCGGGCGACGTTCCGCCTCAACGGCGTCGAGGTGTACGAGCGCCGCCTCGCTCCCGCCGACAGCCGCATGTTCGGCCTGTTTCACTACCGGAGCCATACGGCGGTCGAGGTGCGCAGCATCGTGCTGAAGGGCAACTGGCCGGAAAGCCTCTCGTCCGGCCAACGGAACGATCTCGCCGCCCGCCCCGCGGACAAGGAAGGCACGGAGAACGAAAGGGGCCGCAAAGCACTTGTCGACGATTCCTGGTTCATACTACGCGATCAAGCCAAGGAGCACGGCAAACCATGAGCGCACAGCGTGCCGAGCGGAGGATCCGATGTCCATCCTGAAACGACGTTCGTGGCAGCTAGCGAAGCTCCTGGCGGCGATTGCGGTTCTGGTCGGGATCGGCTATTGGCTCATGTTCGCCCCTTTGCGGGTCCGCGAGCACCGCGTCGAAGTGGGCGAGATCGTTGCCGAGGTCATGGGCACCGGGACGCTCGAGGCCCATTACAAGTCGACCGTCAGCCCCCGCATCTCGGGCCGCATCCAGGAGGTTCTGGTGGACATGGGGGACCAGGTGACGGCAGGCAAGCTGCTGGTCACGCTCGACGACGTGGATATGAGGCCGCAGGTCGAAATCGCGCAGGCGTCGGTCGTGGTCTCGCAGGCCGCGCTCGATCGTCTGCAAGCCGGTCGAAAGGAGGCCGTCGCGGTCCTGGAGCAGGCGACCGCCGCCCACGAACGCGCTCTGCGCCTTCGCCCGGGCGGAGCCATC
>CAZFKF010000463.1:0-5019 GCA_964518805.1 uncultured Planctomycetaceae bacterium
CCTTTCCGCGGGCCACGGCCAGGTATCGGCGGTGCGTGCTGTGCCGCCGGAACTGCTGCATGAGATGGCTTTCGGCCGCCACTGTACGAGCGAAGACCATGAGCCCGCTCGTCTCGCGATCGAGCCGATGAACTGCCCGCACGGGGGGCGGCGGGCCCTTGCGCTTCCGCTTCTCGATCTTGGCGATCACGTGCGGCAGGTGCTCGTCGAGCGTCGGCTGGAGTTGACGGCGACGCGCGGGCCAGTCGCGTTCCTCGGCATGCCGTGTGGTTGTCATTCCGGCCGGTTTCTCGACGACCACGACGTGCGTGTCGAGGTAGCGAACGCGAATGTCCTGTTCCTTAGGTGGCGGAGGTGCCGGGTGCGAGAGGATCTTTGCCACGTCGGTCAGGCGCAGTCGCCGCGCCGGGTCCGCGCAGATGTTCCCGTTGAGTATGACCCGCCGTGCTTTGAGCAGCCCGCGGATCTGTGACCAAGACTTCCCTGCAAGCCACTCGCGCAGCGCCGAGGCGATGGTCAGACCGACCTGGCGAGGCAGCACGCGGAAGATCGGCGTTTCGGAATCGCTCATTAGGTTCACTATAAGGGGGGCAAGCCGAGGCCGCAAGGGCGGCCCGCACTGTCGCGGCCGATGAAAATACAGCCATAGTGAGGGGAACCGGTTTCGATTCGCGTCTGTGGGTTGAGGCGGCAGGGTCCCTTCCGATAGAATCAGGGTCGCACCAGAAGATGGAGTTGCGGCCGATGGCCGCAGAGCTGCGAGTCGAACATCCTCTACGTTTTGCGCACCGCCATGATCTACGAGACGCCCGACCTCGAAGGGGCACCGTTTCTCAAGCAAGAGACCGCCGGACTCTATGAACCCAAAGGGTTCAAGTCCCTGGGCGAGGCGGCCGAACGATCGAGCAAGCACAATCGTGAGATCCAGGCGAAGATCCCGCAGTGGCAGGACTGGCGCCGGGCCGCCAACCAGATCAAGGATTACGCGATCGCCAATCTCGACAAGCTCCTGGTCGAGTTCGAGCGCAACATCACCGCGCGGGGGGCCACGGTGCTCTATGCCCAGAATGCCGAGGAGGCCAACCGCTACGTGCTCGACATTGCCCGCGAGCATCAGGTGAAAACGGTGGTCAAAGCCAAGTCGATGGTCACCGAGGAGATGGAACTGAACCACAAGCTGGAGGCCATCGGCGTCCGCTCGCTGGAGACCGACCTGGGCGAGTATTTGGTGCAGTTGGCCGGCCAGCGCCCCGTGCACATCGTCACCCCCGCCCTGCACCTTTCGGCGGCCGACGTGGGCCGGCTCTACCAGGAAAAACTCGGCGAACCGTTTACCGACGAGCACCGCGAACTCACCAACATCGCCCGCAAGCACCTGCGAGAGCAGTTCATCAAGGCCGACATGGGGACCTCGGGCGTCAACTTCGCGATTGCCGACACGGGCACGATTTGTGTGGTTGAGAACGAGGGCAACGCGGGCCTGTCGACGTCGACGACGCGGGTCCACGTGGCGCTGATGGGAATCGAGAAGGTGATTCCCAGCATCAACTACCTGCCGCTGTTTTTGAACCTGCTGGCCCGCAGCGGGACTGGCCAGAAGCTAACCACCTATACCCACCTGTTCCACGGTTCGACGCCGGGTCGGAAGCTGTACGTGATCATCCTCGACAACGGACGGAGCAACGTCCTGAAGGACCCGGCCGCGCGCATGGCATTGTTTTGCATCCGTTGCGGGGCGTGCTTGAACACGTGCCCGGTCTATCGCCGCACCGGGGGCTGGGCGTACGGCTGGGTCTATCCAGGCCCGATCGGCTCGATCATCACTCCGCACCTGGTTGGGATGGACAAAGCCGGAACGCTTCCATTTGCCTCGTCGCTTTGCGGGGCGTGCGGCGAGGTCTGCCCGGTGAAGATCGACATCCCGCATCAGTTGGTCCATTTGCGGCATCGGGCCGTCAACGAACCGTCGCCGGTCAATTCGATCACCGAGCGGATCACGTGGAAGCTTTGGGCGTGGGCCATGTGCGGCCCGCTGCGCTACCGCATGGCGATGTTGGCGGTTCGTGTCGGCGTGGGGTTGATCCGCTTCCTCCCCTGGCACCCGGGAAAACTCGGGGCCTGGACCCGCGGGCGCGAACTGCCCGAGGTGCCCAAGCGATCCGCGTTCCGCGCCTGGTGGCGCAAGCACGGGGCCGAGGTCCAAGACGATGCCGCGGCAGGGGCCAAGAAGTCCGCGGCAGGTGGCCGTTCCTGAGATTGCGGCCCCCCGATCGCGCGACGTTGAGTTTTGAAGGTGTATCGTCCTGCAAAGTGATTTCGGACGGGTCGAAGATCCATCCTACCGAGAGAGAGCCCTCTATGAGTAGCCGAGACGCAGTCCTCAGTCGCATCCGAACCGCATTGGCCAAGGACCCGCAACGGCCACTGCCCCCGATTCCGGAGGTTTGGCCGCGGGAGAACCCCGCGGTCGACGCGATGGCTGCCCGGTTCCAACAGGAACTCGAAGACGTGCACGGCGAAGTGATCCGCTGTGCCACGGCGGACCAGGCCCGCACGAAACTCGCCGCCCTGGCGGCCCAGGAGTCGTGGGAAAAGATCGGCGTCTTGGATCGTCCCTTGTGCCGCGACGTGACGGGCGGTTTGGAGCCCGGCCGCGTTTCGCTGGCCCAACTCGATTGGACGGCGCCGACCATGGCCGGTCTTTCGGCAAGCGTCATCGATGCGGACTACTTGCTGGCGGACACCGGCACGGCCATGGTGGCCTGCGGTCAGGCGGTCGAGCGGCTCATGTGCTATCTTCCTCCCGCGTGCGTCGTGGTGGCCACGACCGACCGGCTGGTGGAACATCTTCAGGCGGCGTGGGCCCCCATCGCCAGTCGCGTGGCCGACCCGCAGTTGCGCGGCGAGTTCGTCTTCATCACCGGCCCGAGCCGCACGGCCGATATCGAGAAGATCCTCATCCTCGGTGTCCATGGACCGAAGCGGTTGATCGTGCTCCTGATCGGCTGACCACGCGGGTAGACGATTCGCGTTCTCGCGACGTCAAAGCGGGTTTCGTGGCAATGCTTGGCGGCCGTCCCGTTGCCGCCCCCTCTCAAACGGCGTAGAATAGGGACCAGCCGGGTGAGATGCCTTCACTGGAAGACTCGGGGCCATTCCACGGCCCCTATTCGGCGGTCTGCGGTGTCCTCGGCGGGCAAGAGATCTGTACTTTGGCGATTCAGTGTCCGCGCTGCGGCGCGGGTTATGACGTCACGTTGTTCGAATTCGGCCGCGCAGTCCGTTGCGACTGCGGCCAGCGCGTGGATCTGCGCGGCGGGCACATCGTTTTACACCCGGCATTCGGGAAGGAGCGTGTTGCCATGGCGGAAACGGAAATTGGCAAGGTCACTCACTACTTCAGCAAGATCGGTGTTGCGGCGATCGAGATCACCAACGATTCGCTGTCGGTCGGGGATACGATCCGCATCAAGGGCCACACGACCGACTTCACGGAGACGGTCGATTCGATCCAACTGGACAACCAGCCCGTGCCGAAGGCGATGCCGGGCCAGTCGATCGGACTCAAGGTTAAGGAGCACGCGCGACAGCACGACGCAGTCTACAAGGTGGCCCCCTGAAACGCGGCACTTGCCGGTCAATCGGCCTTCCCTCCGAACAGCACGTGGAGGACTTCCGGCGACTGCATGGCAAACGTCGGATCGCGCACGTCGCCGTGTTGGGCTAGACGCTCCCAACTGGCCAGGGCGTAACGCAGATACTGCTCGCGCGATTCGGCGAGAACCGGATCCCCAAGCTCGTTGCGGACCTTGGGCCAGAAGACCCTCAGTTCCTCGAGCGCCTCTGCGTCGCCGGCGATGGAGTCGAACACAAGATCGTCGAGCCGTTCGAGTCTGGCAAGTACTGCCGGGTCGCTCGGGTCCAACTGCCTGGACGGCGGGGTCGGCCGGACCGCGGGCTCTGCCGGGGGGTTGGCCCTTGGCGGGCCAGACGAGTGCGCCGCATGGTGGGCCGCACGCCGGCTACGGCCGTGCGACGGAGACTTCAACTCGGGCTCGGGCGACCATCCAGCGTGCAGGTCGTCCACGCCGCTTCGATCGGCGTCCCAGGGCGCGTCCGCGCCCGGTTCCGAGTCCGGCACATGTGTTTCGTTCTCTTCACCCATGGTGGCCGACGCGTCGAGTTCCTCCAGCATTTGCAGTCCCAGCGCGGGAAGATCGCACGCCGTGAAGTCCAGCGGCCTTCGCGCCAATTGGCCGGCGAAGAAGGGGACCCGTTCGGAGCGGAGCACGCGCTGGACCAGGCTTCCCCAACTCCCGACCGGCGCCACGGGGCTCGGCGGCTTGTCCGCAAGATCCAGCACCGTGATGTTGTAGAGTCGCCGGATACGCGATCCTTCCTCTGCCCCGCTCGGAAGGGCCACCAAACGATACGGTCGACGCCCGCAGAAACGTAGCCCGATGGAAAACGTCATGCGCACCCGACACTCGGGCGGTAGGCAATTCAGGATGCCGGCGACGATCTCCTCCGGCTGCCTGCCGTCGATGATCGCCAGGCGCGACGCGTCGATCGCGGTCTGGACCAGCGCGGCCATCCATTCGGGGCCGGGGGCCAAGGCGAGTTGCGACAGCAATGCCGTGTCGACAATGGCCGCGCGCCCGTCGACAGGAATTGCGTCGAGGTGAGCAGGCAATTCGTCGTAGCGATGCGGCACTCCTGCGGCGTCGACGGCGCGGAGGAGCGCGAACGGATTCCCGGCGAACCGCGCGACGATTCGCGGGCGCGCGATCAGGCAGTGGGTCGAGGCCCATCGCGCTCCAGGGTGGCCGCCCGGACGCCGAATCGGCATGGCCCGGCCAATTGCGTACGCCCCACTCGGTAGGGGGTGGAAGTAGATGCCCAACGACTCCTCGCTGTCGGCGAGAAGGCTTTCGTGCGTGGGGGCCCAGGCTGCAATGTCCCTGGCATCGGCGTCGCTCACGCCGGCGCTGATGGCCATACGACGGCCTCCGCCGGATT
>CAZFKF010000464.1:0-5016 GCA_964518805.1 uncultured Planctomycetaceae bacterium
GTCGGCGAAGCGGGCCTTGATGTCCTTGATCGAGCCGGCGGCGTGGTTGACGTCGACGTCGGCCGCGGCAACGATCTGCTCGCCGGAAGCCACGCCCACGCCCTTGGCGCCCATGCCGCCGATGCCGATCAGGGCGAAGCGGATCTTCTCATTGGCCGAGTACGTGCGGGCCGCGGCCGCGGAAACGATCATCGCGGAAACCGGCGCCGCGACGCCGGCCTGGAGGAGTCTTCGACGAGTGAGTGGTCTGCTCATGGTGATTTGCGAGCCCAGCGCGGCCCGAGAGAAACAAGGATTCCGGCCCTCTCGGCACTCCGTGCGAACGCCGCACAGAACGGAGTTGGCCAATTCGAGCCATTCTACCACCATCAAAGGCGGGCGAGAAGCAAGCACGCGCGAAACCTCCAACCGGCGAGAAATGTCTCCGAGGCATGCATCTGCTTGGGGTGCGAACGCGCGTCTTGACACGCTGCCGCCAGCCGCTAAGTTGAGGGGCCGGGCGCGTCGCGAGCCTCTCACCCGTCGACGCTTCGCGGACCAGTGCGACGCGCCGAATCGGGAGCCAATCCTATCGGAGCATCCACGAACCGACGCGAGTTTCTCGGAAAGACCGCGGTTGCCGCGGCGTCTGCCTGGACCGGCGGCAGCGTGTTTGCGGCGGGCGCTTCCGCGTCGCCCGGCCCAAACGAGACGATCCATCTCGGCATCATCGGCTGCGGGTCGCGGGCCAAGGAGCTTCTGCCCAGTTTCGTCAGTGCGCCGGGCACGCGCGTGACGGCCGTTTGCGACGTGAATTCCAAGCATCTGGAGGAGGTTCGCCAGCTTGCCGGAGGCGATCGCGTCCGCGCCTATCGCGACTACCGAAAACTGCTGGACGACAAGAACGTCAACGCGGTGTTCATCGCCACCAACGTCCACTGGCACGTGCTTTGTACGATCGGCGCCTGCCAGGCCGGCAAAGACGTGTACGTGGAGAAGCCGCTGCACGATTTCGACGGCGACGGCCGGCCCGAACTGATTACCGGCAAACGCGTGCGGGCCCATGGACTCGATGGGGATCCGGGCAGCCGAGAGCCCGAGTGTCTCTACTACTACCGGTGGGACAAGGCTGCCCGGAAGTTCGCGCGACACACGATATCCGGCCCCGGCGGAGGCGTCGGCGTCGGGTGTCAAATTTGTGTGGCCGATCTTAACGGCGACAACCGGCCGGACCTTGTTGTGGCGGGCAAGACCGGCACGTGGATCTTGACGAACGTCGGCAAATCGGCGGCCGAGCCGTCACTGTTTGTCCGCAGAGGCGGCCGCACCCGGCGGCACTTTGAGCTTGTCGCGGAAGACGTGTTCCAGCTTCTCCATCTTGGGGCGGATGTACGTCACGCAGTAGGGCTGGCGTCCGTTTAGCTCGTAGTAGTCCTGGTGGTAGTTCTCCGCGGCGTAGAATTCGCGGAACGGAACAATCTTGGTCACGATCGGAGCGCCAAACGCCTTGGCGGCGTCCAACTCCTGCTTCGCTTGCTCGGCCAGTTTTCGCTGCTCGTCGTTATGGTAGAAGACCACCGAGCGATACTGCTTCCCGGCGTCGGGGCCTTGACGATCGAGCGTCGTCGGGTCGTGCGTCTTCCAGAACACCTCCAGGAGTTCGGAATAGGAGATCTGCTTGGGGTCGTAAGAGATCTGCACAACCTCGGCGTGCCCGGTCTGGCCGGCGCAGACCTGTTTGTACGTCGGATTCTTGACGTGCCCTCCGCTGTAGCCGGAGATCACCGAACGCACCCCTTTCAACCGCTGAAACACCGCCTCGGTGCACCAAAAACACCCGCCGCCAAAGGTGGCCGTCTCCAGATCGCCTGCGGTCGTTTTGACGGGCGCGGCCGATGGTTCGCTTCCCGAAGCAGGCGTTCGGGTCTGCGCATGCGATGTGACCCCGAAGCTTGCGATGCAGACCACGACCAGCGCGACACTGAGCGCAGCACTCTCGATCGTCCCCAACAACACATGTACCCCCATTTCTCCGCTCCTCGGATTCACTTGGAGAGACTGAGATCGCCTTCCGCGAGCAATTCGGCGATCTTGTCTCGGTAGAGTTTTTCGCCCTGGGCGCCCTGCCAGTTCAGCTCGCCGTACCACCAGTAGCGAACGAATCCCTCTTTGTCAATCAGATACACGGCGGGCCAGGTGTGGTTGGCCCAGGCCGTCCAGTTCTCCTTTTCGTTGTCCACGGCCACGGCGTAACGGATGTCCTGGTCTTGAAGCGCCCTGCGAATTCGAGAGACGCTGCGATCGCTCTCTCCCTCGGGTGTGTGGATTCCCAGCACGACTGCGCCCTTGGACGAGAATCGCTCGTGCCAGTCCCTATACGCCGGCTGGTTGTGGATGCAGTTGATGCAGCCGTAGGTGAAGAAATGCAGCGCCACGACTCTTCCACGCAGACCGCTCAGCGTTAGCGGCACCGAGTTGACCCACTCGTCCACACCGCGGATCTCAGGCGCCCGGACATAGCGGCGTGGCAGTTGGCTGAAGTCGTAAGGCTTGCCCGCCAACTGCTCCCAGCGACGTTTCTGTTGGTCCGTCAGCAGGCCCAGCACCTTCTTTCGCTCGTCGGCCATCGCTTTCTCGAGCATTCTTGCCCGATGGCGGCCGCCGTCGCCCGCCGATTCGGTCTGGATTTGCTGGGTCTCCTTTCGAGTCTCCTCGAACGCTGCCGCAATCTGTTGCACGCGATCCTGGGAGAGTTTGAGTCCCTCAGTGACGTCGCGAGACAGCAGGCCTTGAAGCCCGCGAGCGCGCACCACAAGCTGTCGGAGTTGGGTCTGCTGGTCCCGCCGCATGACCTCGCCGAGGCTCGACTCGACCCGATCGATCAACTGCCACGCCTTGGCCGAATTCGCGGCGCTTGTGAACTGGGCATCCCGCAAGCGCCAGAGCGGCTCATCCACGGCGTCGACCAGTCGCTCCAGCGACTGCACCTGCGGTTCCTCCAGCCGCAGCTCTCTCCGGATCGCCGGGGAACGCAACAACAGCAAGAGTGGATCCGAGGTGGCGTCCCCGCGAGGAAGGCCCGCGGTTGCCGGCGCATCGAGGGAGTGAGTCGTGGACTCTTCCGCCGCCCAGACGTCCACCGTCCCCAGCAGTGCCCCAACCGAAACCGCCACAAGAAAACGCCAGGATGGAAGCATGCTCCGGAGTCTCCGCGAAACCCACACTCAAACACGCCGCACACCGGGAGGAACGTTGCCGAGGCGGAAAGCCGTAACAATGAGGGGGTGCCCTGCAAATCGATTCTAGATGCCGCGCCGAGCCGGTCAAGCACGCGTGCCGGACGGCCGAAGAATACGGGCAATCGGTCTGAGGACAGCCCGTAGAGATGCTCCGCAACCGCGGCTCGATCGCGTCGGATGGCATTGGGAGTCCGGCGACAGTCCGCCGGTTCGAATACAAGATTGACTTGCCGCGGGGCGTCGACGTGCCCTTTGTGTTGGCACGGTAATTGCACACAGGCAGCCGCATCGTACGAGAGGGGAGCGTCGCCATGACGATTCGGTTCAGGCTGACCACGACGGCGGTGGCGGTGATCGTCGTGGCCAACTCGTTGCTTTCGTTGGCCACCTTCCTCTATTTGAGCCGCGTCTGGCTCGGCGAAGTCCAGACCCGCGTGCACCGCAATCTCAATGCGGCCCAGGGCGTGTACGAAGACTACATCGCCAAGATCGGCGAACTGCTCAAAGGCAGGGCGCTCGACCGTAACCTGATCGATGCAGCGCAGAGGAATGACCGTCCGGTATTGGAGAAGATGCTCCGCGAGTTGCATGACAAGGGGCAGATCGATTTCCTGGAAGTGCTTGATCCGACGGGAGTGGTTATCAGCCGCGCCGTCGGCAGTCAGGCCGGCGACAGCCTCTCCAGGGACCCGCTGGTCGCGCATGCGATCCGATGCCGTGAAGCGGCGACGGGCACGGTCTGCGTCTCGCGCGAACGGTTGTTGGCCAACGGGGGCGACCTGGCCGAACGAGCCCGTTTTGAGGTGATCCCGACTCCGGCGGCGCGTCCCACGCCCAATCCAGTGCAGACACGGGGCATGGTCATCGCCGCCGCAGTGCCCCTTCTCGACTCCGACGGACATCTCGTCGGCATTCTGTATGGAGGTGACTTGCTCAACCGCCGATACGAGATCGTTGACGCGATCAAGCGACAAGTGTTTCCGGAGGAGATCTACCGTGGCAAGGACATCGGCACTGTGACGATCTTCCAGGATGACGTGCGCATCTCGACCAACGTCACGATGGACGACGTGACCCGCGCCGTCGGCACTCAGATGAGCGCCTCGGTGAGCGAGGAGGTCTTGGACCGTGGCGAGACCTGGGCCAAGCCGGCCTTCGTGGTGAATGATTGGTACATCACGGGTTACGCACCCATCCGCGATCCGGATCAGCGGATCATCGGGGCCTTGTACGTGGGCCTCCTTCAGGCGCCCTTCCTCCATCAACGGAACACAGTTTTTGCGGCATTCCTGACCATTGTCCTGGCCGCGACGACGGCCAGCCTGCTGCTACTGTTTCTCGCCACCGAGTTGGTGTTGCGGCCGATCCGCTACGTCGTGGCCATGGCCCAGAAGGTGATCGGCGGAGACCTTTCCGCGCGGGTGGGGATTCGGCCGCCCGGCGAGATCGGCATCCTCTGCCGAGCGATCGACAGCATGGCTCATGCCGTGGCCGAGCGGGAGGAATTGCTCCAGCGCGCGACCCGGCAGCAAATCGGCCGCAGCGAACAGTTGGCCTCGGTCGGACGGCTGGCCGCCGGCGTGGCGCACGAGATCAACAACCCCTTGACCGGCGTGCTCGCCTTCGCCGATCTCATGCGCGATAAGGAGAACATGGACGACCAGGACCGCGAGGACCTGGCGCTCATTATCCGGGAAACCAAGCGAGCCAGGGAGATCGTGCGCGGGCTGCTGGACTTCGCCCGCGAGACTCCTTCGGTTAAGATCAGCCTCAACGTCAATGAAATCCTCCGCCAGGC
>CAZFKF010000465.1:0-5016 GCA_964518805.1 uncultured Planctomycetaceae bacterium
TGTCGGCCTTGACGATGGGGCCGGTGACGAAGACGACCGAGTCCTTCCAGTCCTCGAACACCGCGACCACCGGCGTGCGGCGCAGGGGACGCGTGTCGGACGGGATTTCGCCGGCTCCGACGGCTGGAACTACCGCGCCGAGGAGGATCGCTGTCGCTGCCGGCAAGATCTTGCTCGGGGTCGCCATGGGCGTCACCACTTGAGGCCGGAATTGGCTCCCTTGGGTGAACGGCCCAAGCCGCCCAAGAGCGGCTTGGTCGGCTGTCGGCTCGGCTTGGGTTTGGGCGGAGGCTCTTGGGCTTGGGACGCCGCTTGCGGCGCCGGGGTCTCCGCTTCCGGCAGAGGATGGACGGTCTTCATCGAGAGGCTGATTCGCTGCGCATTCGTATCCACCGAAAGCACCGCGACCTCGATCTCATCGCCTTCTTTGACCACGTCGCTGACGCGGGCCACGCGCTTGTGCGACAGTTCGGAGATGTGAACCAGCCCATCGACTCCCGGCTCTAATTCGACGAAGGCCCCGAATTCCATGATCTTGACGACCCTGCCGTGGACGACGGTACCCGTGGCGTACTTGCGATCGACGCCGCTCCACGGGTTTTCCAGGAGGTCCTTGTAGGAAAGACTGATCTTCCTGGAGGCCGGGTCGACCTTGTCGACGCGGACTTGGATCTTCTGTCCTTCTTGGACGACCTCGCTGGGATGCCTGACCCGTCCCCAACCCAATTGGCTGACGTGCAGCAGGCCGTCGACGCCGCTGCCCAGGTCAACGAAGGCCCCGAAATCCATGATCTTGCGGATGACGCCTTCGCGAACCTGGCCCGGCGCCAACGACTCCATGATCGTCCGGCGGGCCTCCTCGCGCTCGCGTTCCAGCACGGCGCGGCGGCTGAGCACCAGGTTGCGGCGTTGCGGATTGGCCTCGGTGACCAGGCAGGTGAACTTCTGGTCGACGAATTGTTCCAGGTTCTCGACGCGGTACAGGGCGATGTGGCTGACCGGAATGAAACCGCGAAGCCGACTCACTTCGCACTCCAGACCGCCGGTGTTGTGGCCGGTGACCCGGGCCTCGACCAGCATGCCTTCGGCAATATGCGACCAGTCGCCGATTTCGGCGGCGGCCATGGGCAGCGTGGCCTCGTAGAAGCCATCCTCGTGATTGAAGCGGACGATCACCACTTCGATCGCGGCCCCGGGCTGTGGCGGCTCGGGGAATACGCGCAGCGGAATGACCGCTTGCTCGCGACCGCCCAACTCGAGAAAGACGTCTTCGCGGCCGATGTTGACGACACGGGCCGTGTGACGCGACTCGGCCTCCAATGCCGGCTGCACGCTGACCGATTCCGATCCGCTCATGAGCGTGTCCAAGGGCACGTCGGCCAACGCCGCTTGGAACTCCCGTTCCAGGTCCGGAGGCAATTGAGCGCGAATGTTCGGAGGCGGAAAACGCTTGCCCGTACCGCCAGCGTCTCCGGCGGGGAGCAACGTCGTCTCCGCAAACGCGGACTCCAGCAAGACCGACTCCAAGGACGCCTCGATCAGCGTCGATGGCGACTCGGGCACATCGAGCGGCGCGGCGCTCGCCACGGGATCGGCTTCAGGCGTGGGACGCGACGGCGGTGCGGCGGGCTTGAGAACTTCTTCGGCAACCTCGACGGCCGGCATCGCCTGCGTTGGCAGCGACAACTCGGGAAGGGCCGTCATCACGACCATCGGCTCGCCGGTCGTCTGCACGTCGGCAGGCCGGTCGTCGCTCGCCGATGATCTCGGCCCGTTGGCCTTCTCCTTGCCTTTCTCGCCCTTCCTTCCCGAGACCCAGTCGCGCTTCGGCTTCGGCTTGTAAGCATCCGGATCGCGTTGGGAACCGATCAGGATCTTACGTCGTGAAGAACCTTGCGGCTCGCCCGTCTCACCGGAGGAAACATCCGGATTTCCGTCTTCCGAGGGGATCTGGGGCTGGAGGGGTTGGTCGTTCGCGTCGCTACTCATCGCACATTCCAGTAACTTGCAGCCGAAGACGCACGTCCCAAGCCTTGCAGCCTTCGGAAGGTTGGGGACGTGCTTCGCACAATCTCTGCATCCCAACACCGGGCTAGGGCTCGTGCGCCAAAGCAAGTATTCTACCAGGCTCTTTGTCGCAACGCCACGTAGGGGAGGGCGCAGGAAATGCGGCGGGATACGGACGCGCCGGGACCATCGCCCTTCGAGCCTTTGCGACGCCAACGCTCTCGCCGGTTTCTCCCGGAGGGCCGTAAAAACGCATCGCTACCTAGGGTGAATCGGGTCCGGCGGGGGGCAGCGGAGTCTGGAACTAGCGATGCGTTCGTGGTAGGCTAAGGGTGCCGGTGCCGGTGGGTGAAGTCTGTCTCCCAGGGGTACCGGGGTACGAGGTTCTGGCCGTGTCGGGTCATCGTCTCTTCTCGATCGCTCACGGCCCCCGTCCGGCGGGTATTCGGGCCGACATCGATCATG
Source organism: uncultured Planctomycetaceae bacterium (assembly GCA_964518805.1). Lineage (GTDB taxonomy): Bacteria > Planctomycetota > Planctomycetia > Pirellulales > Thermoguttaceae > CALFBP01. Next base: position 2,473 of record CAZFKF010000465.1, read on the forward strand.
GCCAAATTGAAGGTCGATAGCTTCTTGGATCTCGTGCGAAAGAGTGAGTTGGTCGACCGCGATCAGCTCAATCGCGTGCTCCTCGGCCTCAAGGAGGAAGCCAAGGGTAAGCCGATCCACGATACCGATTTCGTGGCTTCGCGATTGGTCGAGTCGGGCCTCGTCACCCGATGGCAGGCCGACAGCCTGCTGGGAGGCCGCTACAAAGGCTTCTTCCTAGGGAAATACAAGCTGCTCAAGCTCTTGGGCACCGGGGGGATGAGTCACGTCTATCTGGCCGAGCACGCCCTGATGCACCGCCGCGTGGCCATCAAGGTGCTCCCCAAGAAGCGTGTCAAGGACACCTCCTATCTGGAGAGATTCCGCCTCGAGGCTCGGGCCATCGCCTCGCTCGATCATCGCAACATCGTGCGGGCCTACGACATCGACAACATCGATGACATCCACTACATGGTTATGGAGTACGTGGACGGATGCGATCTCCAGTCGCTGGTGGGCCGAGAGGGAGTGCTCGACTATCCCCATGCCGCCGAATACATCCGGCAGGCAGCCGAGGGGCTTGACCATGCCCATCGTGCTGGCCTGATCCACCGCGATATCAAGCCCGCCAACCTGCTGCTCGACCGGCATCAGATCATCAAGGTCCTCGACTTGGGACTGGCTCGGTTCTCGGGTGAGAATCAGGCCTCGCTTACCGTGGCGTATGACGAGAACGTGCTCGGCACCGCGGACTATCTCGCGCCCGAGCAGGCGATCAACAGCCACGGGGTGGACGTCCGAGCCGACATCTACAGCCTGGGCTGCACGCTCTACTTCCTGTTGACGGGCAGCCCTCCCTTTCCGGACGGCACACTTCCTCAGCGGCTGATGATGCATCAGAAGAGCCCGCCGCCGGAGATTCGCGATCGCCGTCCCGACGCTCCCGAGGACCTCATCGAGATTTGCCTGAGAATGATGGCCAAAAAGCCCTCGGCACGGTATCAGTCGGCCCAGGAGGTCGCCGACGTCTTGGCCGATTGGCTCCGGGCCCACGGCCACCACTTCGATTCGGCGGTTCTGAGCGGAGGCTCATCGGGTCGGCTCCCGGCGGGCAACCTCAGCACTCTGGGGCCGCAGCAGGCCGATACATCGTCCAAGCGACAGCTTTCGTCGAGCGTGCGGGCCGCGCTGGTGGCGGCAACGGCCGAGAGCGGGGTCATCGGGGACAAGTCAACAGAGGCCGGGGCTTCGCCCGGCACGAACGTCGCCCAACCCGGCTCAGCGCCCGGAAAGAAGGGCAGCGGCGTCAAACGCTTTCAGAAAGGCGTTTCGGATGCCGAACGGGCGTCCGCTGCGAAGGCCCCCCTTCCCACGGCCAAGCCGCTCGAGGAATCCGATCCGCTCGCCGAGTTGTTCAGTGAGATTGCGGCGTCCGGCCCGCAGGCGGCTAGGCCCTTGTCCTTCACCGCCGAACGCCAGCCTTTGGCCCATAAAGGCCATCAGTCTACGCCTCCCTGGGTCTGGATCCTCATCGGCGGCAGCTGCGCTCTGGCCCTCTTCCTGATCGTGTTGGGCATTCTGCTCTCGCTTTGATATCGCGACTCTCCCGTCTAACGGGAGCCATGAGCGAATGCCCGAAGGCCGGTACGTCGACGAAAAAGCCCGCCGGAGGTGTCATCCGGCGGGCTCATCTCGTTCTTCGGAAGGCCGCTACGGCATCACTGGATGATGCGGGCTTCGATGTCCGCCATTTGGCGGTTGACGAACTCGTCGGTAAGGAACCAGTCTTGATACAGGCCCTCGATCTGCCGCAGGTACCACTCGACCGATGACCTCGTCAGCGTGGGCTGAATTCCCTTCGGCCGATCCTGGTCGCGGATCGGCGGGCGGACGCGCTCGGCCGGGGGCTGGTAGGCGGGATCGAAGACCAAGGCCGGCAGGGTGTTCGCCGGCAAGAGATGGCGCCAGAGGAATGCCTGCATCTTGTCTTCGGACGGCGCGGCCTCGTGGACGATCTGCCGATCCCCGACCTTCGCCGTGCCTATGACCGTAACGTCGACCGGCTTCTCCATCGCCGTCAGGCTGGTGTTCAGGGCCAGGCCCACGACCTCTTGCTTGGCGGGCAGCGTGGCGCCGGGCGAAGTGAGCCCTTGCGGCAGATCCTTGAAGTTCAGCGTGATCGGCCCGTCGAAACCGTCCTTGCGAATGGCGAACACGGTTACTGCCGCAGCCCCCTTGCTGGGGATGCAGAGTCGGGACGGGACCAGACGGAGCACAAAATCGGGCTGGGGCAGGCTGAGCCGGAGCCGGTAGGCGTACTCCTTGCCCGCATGGCGCCTCGTATCGCCTAGGTGGACGTAGTACTTTCCATTGGCGGGCAGCTTCACCATGAGATAGGAATCGGCATGGTCGGTATTCATTCCCGAGGCCGCGTCGAAGTGATCGTCGTTCAACGCGATGATCTTCCCGTCCGCCGCGGTGACCTTGACGAAGGAATCGAGCGGGGAGCCGAGGCGGCGGGCGTTTACCTCCGCGACGAGCGTCTCACCGGCCTTTCCTTCCACC